>CAYXFO010000250.1:0-6914 GCA_964464255.1 uncultured Pirellula sp. | reverse complement strand
TTGTGGATGTTGCACCAAGCGGGTGTCAAAGCCGACCGCTTTGGCGACAGCAACGGGGTGCTAAATTTCGGCTGATCACTCAAAACTCCGGGAGCAACGAATAAGCTGTTGAGATCTTTCACATAGTTCTGGCTGCTGCACGCTTTTTTTGTTTCCAGGGTGAACGCTCTTGATGTCGGAGAAAAGATAAGAAAAAAGTCATCATGATTCGAAAGGAAAGAACACTTCGCTCAGGGCAAGAAGACAACGCGAGGCTTTTACTCGCTCTGCTTGGACTCTGTCTGCTAATTCCGTCGGCATCAGGTCAGGAAGCACAAAGCGATGACATGCAATTCAACCGCGAAATACGACCTATCTTGTCCGAGTTTTGTTTCTCCTGCCATGGACCAGACGCCAGCCATCGACAAGCTGACCTGAGACTCGATATTTCCGAGGATGCGGCCGCAAGGAGAATTCTGGTCCCTGGTTCTCCGCTCGAAAGTGAATTGATCGCTCGCATCGAATCCCGCGATGAGTCGGTCGTGATGCCACCACCATCGACGAAAAAAATTCTTCGCGAAGACCAAAAACAACGGCTTCGCAAGTGGATTGAAAAGGGTGCGGTCTACGAAAAGCATTGGGCTTATGAATCTCCCAAGTCGATCGACATTCCTCTCTCCGAGCACCCGATCGATTACTTGCTCGACGTTCGACACAAGGCACTCGGCTGGTCACCCGCCCCCGAGGCGGATCGCCGTACGTTGATACGCCGCCTGTACAGCGACCTGATCGGCCTACCTCCATCACCTGAGGATGTCTCGGCCTTTCTCGCGGACGATTCACCAGATGCCTATGACCGGCTGGTCGAGCATCTATTAGCCAACCCGCACTACGGCGAGAGGATGGCAATCGGCTGGCTCGATGTGGTCCGCTATGCAGATACTATTGGCTACCACAGCGACAACCCTCGCAATGTTTGGCCCTATCGCGACTGGGTGATTCGTTCCTTCAATTCCAATAAACCCTTCGATCGCTTCACGCTGGAACAGATTGCAGGAGATCTGCTGCCCGATGCGGACCAGGAATCGCTCGTTGGCTCCGCCTTCAATCGCCTTATCTTGACCACCGAGGAAGGTGGAGCACAACCCAAGGACTACGAAGCTCGGATGCTCGCCGATCGCGTCCGCGCTATCGGTATCGCATGGCTTGCTCAAACGACCGGTTGCGCTCAATGCCACGATCATAAATTCGATCCATTCACCACACGCGATTTTTATTCCCTAGGTGCCTTCTTCGCAGACATCCAAGAAGGCCTAGTCACGGCGCGAGAGGAGGGGATGCCGATCCCTAACTCGGAACAGAAGGATCGTCTCGCAACCTTGGACCACAAGGTCGAGATCGCGAAAGCAGCGTTTGAATCGGTTGTTGAAGAAGTGAACGCAGCACAGCAAGCGTGGGAAGACTCGGTCCGCTCGGATCAATATGTCTTCGATTCTCTTCAACCGGGGTCGAAAGCCAAAGAACCTGAGAAGAAGACCGCTCGCAACATCGCAAGTGCAATTAAATCTGAGAGAAGAAACGAATCTCAACGGCAGGAAATTCAGAGTTATTTCCGACAGCATGTGAATTCGCTGTATCGCGAAACATGGCTGGCTCTCGACCAGGCAGAGAAGGCTCGGTCGGATCTTTATCGTCAAATACCCAAATGCCTTGTCTCCGAGAGCGGCTCAACAAAACGTGTCGTTCGCATACTGCCGCGTGGCAATTGGCTCGATGATTCGGGGGAGATTGTGAAACCAGCCTTCCCGAGCTATCTGCCGCAACCGATAGCTATCGATCGCGAATGGAATCGACTCGATCTCGCTAAGTGGCTTGTTTCACGAGAAAATCCATTGACTGCGCGCGTTGTCACCAATCGACTTTGGAAGCATTTCTTCGGAACGGGATTGAGCAAAATACTTGACGACTTCGGCGCCCACGGGGAACCGCCGGCCCACCCGGAACTTCTCGACTATCTCGCCTGCGAGTTTATGGACTCCGGTTGGGATTGGAATCACATGGTCAAGCTCATCGTGACGAGTCGAGCCTACAAACGATCAACCATTGCTACACCGGAACAACTGTCTGCCGATCCCTACAACCGGGAACTGGCAAGGCAGTCGCCATTTCGTTTGGAGGCTGAGTTGATACGCGATCAAGCTCTTTACGTCGCAGGGCTTTTGGTCCCCGAGATCGGCGGACCGAGCGTCAAACCGTATCAGCCTGCAGGTTACTGGGAGAACCTCAATTTCCCGATGCGAACCTATCAAGAAGATCGTAATTCAGGGCAGTATCGTCGCGGCCTGTACACATGGTGGCAAAGAACGTTTCTGCATCCTAGTCTCCTTGCGTTCGACGCGCCCAGTCGCGAGGAATGTTGCGCCGAACGGACACGCTCTAATATCCCTCAGCAAGCGTTGGTTTTACTGAACGACCCCTCATATGTCGAAGCAGCCCGCGGTTTCGCATCAAGGATGCTAAGCCAGGGTGGGGACACGACCCAATCTAGAATCGCCTGGGGCTTTCAACAACTTCTGCAACGACAACCTACTAGCGACGAGATCGCAACACTCGAGCGATTGCTGGCTCGTCATCTCGAACGTTATGCATCCGAGCCTGCGGCCGCAACACAGCTTCTATCTACTGGCCTCGCGCAGCCGCCAAAAGATGTTGATGCCGTCGAACTTGCAGCATGGACCCACGTAGCTCGCGTGCTCATGAGTCTCCACGAAACCATCACCCGAAGTTGATCGCCATGAGAATGGATCCCTTTGCAACTCCACTCTGTCGACGGCAGATGCTTCGGCGCAGCACCATTGGGGCCGCTGCGCTGGGGATGTTGCTTGGGCACAAAGCGAGTGGCTGCCAAAATCCAGCCGATAAGGCTTCACTTGCATCGATCCCGTTCGCATATCCAAGGCGAGCAAAACGAGTCATCTGGCTGACCATGGCAGGTGGCCCCTCGCACTTGGAATTGTTTGACAACAAGACCAAGCTCGCTGAAATGAATGGCGAGCCGATGCCCGAAAGCATGACGCGAGGACAACAGCTTGCGCAGCTTCAGGGACAGACACTAGTCTGCCTCGGACCGATGTTTCCGTTCGCAAAGTATGGTCGAGACGGGACCGAGATCAGTACTCTGCTGCCCCATATCGGCAGTGTGATCGATGATATCTGCTTGATTCGCTCGATGACCACCGATGCGATCAACCATGATCCCGCCCATATGTTCATGAACACCGGCTCTCAAATCGCTGGCCGTCCAAGCATGGGTGCTTGGATCCAGTATGGGCTAGGGAGCGAAGCAGAGGATCTGCCCGGTTTCGTGGTTCTCGTTTCGACCGGAGCCGGACGCTCTCCGCAACCCATCGCAGCTCGGCAATGGAGCAGCGGTTTCCTGCCGAGCCGATATCAAGGAGTACAGCTTCGGAGCAAAGGGGACGCGGTCCTCTATCTGAGCAATCCGCCCGGCATTACACGCGAGCAACAAGGGCTCGATATCGAAGCGATCAACGCGCTCAATAGACGCCATGAGTCGATCGCCAACGATCCGGAGATCGCTACTCGCATTGCGCAATTTGAATTGGCCTTTGAGATGCAGGCCAGCGTGCCCGAGCTGATGGATATGCGTAACGAAACCGAGGAAACGCTCGCTATGTACGGCTGCCAACCTGGGGACGGTACTTTTGCGAGCAACTGCATTCTCGCGCGGCGACTCGCCGAACAAGGAGTTCGATTCATCCAACTCTATCACCGCGACTGGGATCATCACAGCCTGCTGCGCGAGGAACTTCCCCTGCGAGCTGCCGAAGTCGATCGCGCCAGCGCGGCTTTGATCCGCGATCTCAAGCAACGCGGGATGTTCGAGGACACACTTATCGTCTGGAGCGGCGAATTCGGACGTACTCCCATGTCTCAGAGCAACAAAGGACCCATCGGTCGCGATCACCACAATCGATCGATGGCGATGTGGCTAGCCGGGGCTGGAATACGAGGAGGGATGGTTCTCGGATCGACTGACGAATTGGGTTACGCGGCCGTTGAAAACATTTGTACCGTCCATGATCTGCATGCGACGATGCTTCAACAACTCGGGATTGACCACGAAGCATTCACCTACAAATTCCAAGGCCTGGATTTTCGCTTGAGCGGTGTTGAAGGGGCGAGAATTATTTCGGAGATCGTCTCTTAGCCTTGTGCTCGAGCAATCATCGCAATCGCTCTTCGAGGAATCGATACGCAGCTTCCCGCGACTCCAATGGAAAATCGTGCGCACAGTCGGGATACATCACGCGCAGTTGATCCGATGCGTGGAGCAAATCAAAAACGGGGCGAGCAGCCTCGATAGATTCCCGCACCCCTTCGCAATCGAAGTTGTCATCGCGCTGCGGAGAATTGCTGAAGAAAGCTCGCGGAGCGATCGCGGCGATCAATTGAGGGAAATCAAAGGGAACTCGATCCGGATCCAATCCATACTCCGTCGCGATTCGAGGCATGTAACGATCGCTCGTCCAACCCTTGAGTTTCCCACCATAGTATTTATGAAACCGCGTGAAACCACAGCTCGACACAGCAACCTGGATTCGTTCGTCGAAAACCGAAGTGAAGATCGTATTGTGGCCACCCAACGAGTGACCGATACAACCTATCTTGGCTGCATCAACATCCGATCGTGCGACGAGCAAATCGATCGCGCGCATGTTGTCCCAAATCGCCTTCAGTGAACCACTTTTCCATTGCGGATTACCAGCAAAGTCATAGCGGTAATCACCAAACGATGGATAGTCCGGCGCCAAGGCGATAAAGCCTCGACGAGCTAGTTCTATCGCGTAATGAAGATTGGGGCTTCCACCCAGACCGACCGGTTCCCCCTTGCCGATGGGTATCGTTTGATGAAGGCAGAGAACTGCCGGTCGCGGGTCTTTGGATGAACCCTTGGGGAGCAAAAGGTAGGCTGGCACCCAAACGTCGGGCTCCGATTGGAAACGAAGGGTCTGCATAACAACGCTGGGATCGGAATCAACTTGCGCGATCACTTCGACAGATACGGGAGGAAGCGAATCACGTGTTGGCAATCTTCCCATCACTTGCTGCATGCCTTCAAGAATCGCCGCACGATGCTTGGGCCAATCCTCGGCCTTGCCCGATGGCAACAGCGATGGAACCCCTTGCGCGAGGAGTTGCGGCATCGACAAAAGAATCGCAAGCAACAAAGCCCCATGGCTGCCTAGCGACCGAAACATAAAGTGGATGGCCATCGCGAAACTCCATGCTGTGAACGACAACGGGAACTAGCTGATTCTCGAACGGTACCAATCCTAGGTTTGTGATTTGGCCTGAACCATGAGATCGACTTCTTGTAGCGAATAGAGTCGGCCTTGATTGCAGCCTGGGATCGAGGAAGATGCAATCCCCGTCAGAATACTCCACCAAACTTTTGCGGTTACCGACCCTGCGAACAAACTTGCGTTCAAACGCATCGGTATCGGTCATTCCAAGCTTGTTCGCGAGGCTCTGAATCTCCTCGTCATTCACCCAGACGAACCCACTCGCAGGACCGCTGCAACAGTTGCCGCAACCGGTGCCATGGCCCAGATCCAGCAGAAATTTCAACAGCGTTGTGTTCTGTGTCCTGCATGATTTTTGCGTGGCACTCGCCATCAGGGCTTGGAAGGTGAGTTGGCCAATCGCTTGAAATAGGCTTCGATCACTTCGCGGTAATGGCTCGGCAGATCCTTGGTAATGCTCTGAAGAGCCTCCTGACGCTGAGCAGGTGGAAGATTGCCCCAGCCCGAGGCATCGCCGATATCTTTTTCATCCACGTCCCCTGCTCCTTGAGCACCTGCCGGTTGGCTCTGCTTCATCGGATCTTGGTTGGGGCGCTGTTGCTGCTGAGAACCACCGCGCTGACGCTGCTGTTGTTGCTGCTGCTGTTGTTGCTGTTCCAATTGCTCGATCATCTTTTCAAGTTTGTCGATGATCGCCTGCTCCTGATCGCGGACTTGTTTACCCGCTCGACCTAGGGCCAAGCGGCGTTCGACGTCGTTCATCATCCGGGCGATCTCATCCAAGGAATCCTCCTTGAGTGGCTCGATGTCGGTGAGCATCAAGCGAGCGGTAATCGCGTATCGAGAGGGAATCTCGGTTTCCCGTTCCAAAAGTTTTCCGAGGCTTTCTTCGCAGGGTTGCTTCATGAGCAAGTGATGCTGGCAGATCGCCATCGTGAATAGCCACGATGACGGATCCGACGTGGAATCGATGGTAAGGGGAGAGAGATGGCTGACCGCTTCGTCAATGAATTGATGATGCACCAAGGCCCGCGCATAAGCCAACTGCAAGTCGGGTTTGATCCAACCTGGAATCGCGCCGTTGGCGATCAGGGAACTAAGTTGAGCATCGAGCGATTGCAACGAGTCTGCACCCCATGTTCCGCGAAGGCTATCTACGAAAGACTTGATCGAAGCATCGCATTCACTCGCCAGATTCAAGACCGCCTCGTGAAGTGTGATCCCTCGCTTGGTCGAGAGCGCGGTTGCTGCATCACGAGCTTCCCGCTTCGCATCATCCTTCAGCGATCGATCGATCCACTCTTCAAACGATGCTCGGAGTCGGTTGGCATCTGGCCAATTCCAACTGGCTTGTTTGCGAAGTTCCTGGGGATCGGTCGCGTAACCGGTCGCGGCGAAGAAGAGGCCAAACGCAAGCCAGAAAAACGAGGCCCGGCAGATTCGCTTGCAGTCCGTCACGGGAACCTCAGTTCTGTATAAGTAAAATTACTAATTCGCGGCCATCACGTTAAGTATACGTGATGGGATAGGCAAAAGCGATATGGCCGTAGGTGTCCGGGCGGGTTTGTTTTTTCCGGTTCGGCTCGCAACCATCGACCGGGGCGGGAT
>CAYXFO010000249.1:0-6968 GCA_964464255.1 uncultured Pirellula sp. | reverse complement strand
CGGCCAGTCGGCACTTCCCTTCTTGATTCTGAAACCCCGAAATCTCAACCTCGACCAACACTAGGGAAGATGTTTCCGACTCAGCCTGCTCGTGCTGAAAGGACTCATGGTCATTTCCCGCTGCAGGCTTGGAGAGCTCTTTATGCGAGGTTTCGACCCGGGTAGGACGGCTCCAGCCCCCACAACCAAGCGTTGCGGAAAGCAAGCTGAGAAGTATCGCGAGTCTTGGGAAAAATGGGCCCGTGGGGATGGATAGGCTATTCAAGAGCGAGACATGTCCGTGGTTGTTTGGGTACAGGCGAACGGTTCTTTGACCAAATTCAGGCAAGAATCAGTACACGACACTGTTGTGAATTGTTACCATAACATTTGTCAAGGCGACGCAGCCCACCCCAACAGAAATTTGAGGATGATGATGGGAAAACCAGGAGAAAATGAAGACCCCATGCTGGGCCTTCCAGGTTTTGAGGAGTTCACCGAATCTGCACCAACCCCATCCGCGCCCGCTCCCTCTGCGTCAACGCTTAGTAATCGTTCGACTTCATCGTCTACATCAGCCGCTTCCGGGTCAGCTGCTTCTGGGGCAACGCCATCGAAACCTGGAGCGAGTCATCCATCCGCCGTCAAGCAAACGGGTAAAGCTGCTGTTGCCTCGTCGCAAGTGGCGAAACAAAACGCAGTTAGTCAACCTGTCAAAGCATCCGCTTCATCGCAGTCTACGGTCAACGGCCCGCAAACATTTGAAGTACAACGCAAGGGGACTATCTGGACGTTGTTGCCCAGCTGGGGTATTAGCACTGCGGTCCATGTCGTCGCACTATTGGGATTGGCGGCCTGGAACATCGAGCCAATTCAAGAAGAACTCAAAATGTTGTTGAACGTCGGCAACTTTGAATCGGATACCAATGGCTTGGAGGAGTTTTCTGTCGACAACTCAACCGCAGAACTCAGCAGCGAATCGGAAGACGAAGCCCCGAGCGATGCTCCTGCAGTGGAATCGAGTGTTGTGCAGACGGAAGTGGCATTGGACGTGAGCAGTTTGGTCGCATCTGCCCCTGAAGTGTCTATGCCTTCCCTGAGTCAATCGCTGGCTCCTAGTTCAGGGATCTCCGCACAGAGCAACGCAGCCATGCGCGCGGCGATGGGTGCCCGTTCTGACAAAGAAGCCAAACGAGATATGCTCAAGAAATTCGGTGGCAATGACGACACCGAACGGGCTGTTGCCATGGCGCTGAAATGGCTCGCAGCCCACCAAAATCCACAGACCGGCGCGTGGACTCTCACACATCCGCTCGTTTGCGGCGGCCAATGCGATCACCCTGGCAAGCGTGTCAATAGCTTAAATGCAGCGACCGGTATGGCCTTGATGTGCTTTCTCGGTGCAGGTCAAACCCACCTCGAAGGAGAATACAAAGAGACGGTTTTCAAGGGGCTGAGCTTCTTGATCCAGAGCATTCGGGTCGAAAAAGGGATCGGTGGTTGGTATCGGGGTGATGGACACTCCCAAGGCCTCGACGATATGTACTCGCATGGGATCGCAGCCATCGCGATGTGCGAAGCCTATGGCATGACTCGCGATCCGGTGCTGCTCGAGCCAGCACAATTGAGTATCAACTTTCTCACCTACGCGCAGAACCCTCTGACTGGCGGATGGCACTACTCCCCGTATCCGCTTGGTAAACTGCCAGGGGACACCTCCGTCGTAGGATGGCAAATGATGGCCATAAAAAGCGGTGCCATGGCCGGCTTGAACTACGACCTGGATACGGTCCGTCGATCGAATGTTTTCTTGGATTCGGTCATGGTTCCTGGAGGTTTTGGTTACCACTACAGTTTCGACAGCAAAATGAAAGATCCCGCAGGTTACAGTCCGGCAATGACCGCATGCGGAGTGCTTTGCAGAATGTATTCCGGTTGGAGCAAGGAGGAACCTTCCATCAAAGCAGCAGTACAAAGATTCGCTGCCGATGGCCCTTCGCCCAATAACAGCTACTACAACTACTACGCGACTCAAGCCATGAAGCAATACGGCGGGCCGGAGTGGGAAAGCTGGAATACACGCATGCGCGAACTACTGCTCTCTAGCCAGGTTCAAGCGGGTCATGCTGCAGGGAGTTGGTATGCAGACGAAAGCATCAGTTCCGAACAGGGAGGCAGACTCTACGTCACATGCATGAAAACCATGATGCTCGAGGTCTATTACCGCTATCTCCCCATCTACGGCGAAAAAGCCGCAGAAGACCCCTTTGAACTGTAAGGGCAAAAAACGTAATCGCCAGCCTATGACAGATCAGACATCATAGGCGGCTCTTGATCTCCTTGACCGCTTCCGCAGTCGGAGTCCCCTTGTAGAAATCATCCAGCGGATAACAGCCCGAGGCCAATCCGTTTCTCGGAGCTGTGGTGCAGTCCGAGAACGTTCGGCATATCAGTTTTCTCGCAGCAGTCTTGCCGTCGACCGCATCTCGCAAGACACGCGGATACGACAACATCGTCCTGCCGAGTCCCACGCAATCGGCCCAGCCATGCCGCACGGTGTACTGGGCGACATGCGGCAGATATTCCTGCAAATACGAGTAGCCTGAACCTACGACCACAAGCTCAGGATGCCGTTCCTTGATGACTCGCGTGACATGCAGATGCCTCGCAACACCAAGCAGCGGATCCTCGTGGGGCTGATAGCCGTCGGAGGGCGGGAACGCTGCAGGCCTGAGCAAGTGCGGCGAATAATACGGGCTCCCAGCCGAAACATTGAGGTGCGTCACGCCGGATTTCTTAAACAAGTCGATGCACCGAAGTGGCTCATCGAGATCCATCTCGGTAGGTTTCTCAGGATCGACTCCGAAACCCCAGCGATAGGGGAGCAGGTGGGAGTGTTGCATCGGGCGTCCTTGGCCGAGCCGACCATCGATAGCGGTCGATGGATCCGGTTCAAAGGGAACGGTATCGAATGCGCTGAGGCGTATTCCGATTCCCAATTCCGGACAAGCTGCCCGGATGCCTTCGATGATCTCTAGGACAATTCGTGCTCGATTCTCGAGTGAACCGCCATATTCGTCTTCGCGAGTTCGAGCACTCAGAAATTCGTGCAATAGATATCCATGACAACACTTCACATCGACAAAATCAGCTCCGATCTCTGCCGCGATTTGCGCAGCAGCAACGTAGTCGCTCACCAGCTTTCGTACTTCCACTGCGGAAAGAATTTGCTCATCCGAAGCACCGCCGAATCGCAGATCCAGAAGCGGATGGCGATGTGCAACGCGACCTTCCCAGTGATGATGATCATGTGGGCGACAATAGCGGCCCGAGTGAGTCAGCTGAAATCCTACGACCAAGTCATCGTCGCGTCCGAAAAGCTTCTGATGCTCCTCGCGAAGCGATCGCAGCAGGCTTTGAATGCCGGAACGATTGCGATCGATCAGGATCAATTGGTTGGGATTGGCCCGTCCGTCAGGACGGACCGCCATCGCTTCTCCACCCCAAACGAGTTTGGCGCCCGATTCCCCGAATCGTCGCCAACGCCGAATCATCGGTTCGGTGATTCCACCATCCGTCGTGCCATCCCAACCCTCCATGGGCTGAACGGCGATTCGGTTTCCGATGGATCGAATCCCCCATCGGATCGGTCGCATCAAACTCGACTCGGCATGCAATTCGATGGCATCGTCGATCGGAATATCGGCACCGACCTGTTGCGTATGGCTTCGGAATTGCGAAACGCTTTTGAGGGATGCAATCTTGGTGAGTTGGTACATCGATGCGTTTATGTAGTTGTTTGCGGTTCTTGGGGGCGGAATCCGTATCGAAAGGACCAGAATAAGATAAACACTCCCGCTACGATACCCAGAACACTCACCCACTGTGAGATGCTGAGCGAAGTTCCGAAGACACCATGTTCATCGACCCGGATGATCTCCTCGAGGATACGGACAATACCGTAGGCGACCCATCCGGCTCCAAACACGAGCCCTGGTCGTTTTTCCCACTGCGAAATCGACAGCGTCCACAGACACAACAGGAATCCGCTGACGGATGCATAGATTTGCGATGGATGGACAGGCAGGCTACGTTTGGGAAACGATTCAGCGGGAACAGAGATTCGCCTTTCATCCACCATCAAACTCGCTTCGAGTTCGGGCGGCGCGGTTGGATCCACGGGAGAGGGCGGTGCTACAAAGATATTGATTTTCTTGAGTATCTGTCCCTTGCGCAAGCCTCGCGACAATGCCCATCCTTCTTCATCGAGCGATTCGATGAGCCGGGCGTCATCCTCCCCCTTTGTGGTTCGCATTCCCAGCAGTTGTCCATGTTCAAGTTGATCCATGTAGGCAGGCGATCCCGGCGGGAAAGTAATCGATGGCAAATGGGAATCGCACACACCGCCGTAGCAGCAACCGTTGAGTAGGCAGCCGATCCGTCCCAATGCCAAACCGATAAAGAACGCGGGGACCACGGCATCCAGAAGTGGCAAGGGACGCACTCGGTTGCGCCAAGTCCAAATCACCAATCCCGCCATCCCTCCGAGAACACTTCCGTAGACGACCAAGCCTCCCTCGGTGAATTGAAATGCCACTCTGATCTTTTCGATCAAGGATTCGCCGAGTTCATTCCATTTTTGCACCACATAGAAAAGCCTTGCTCCCACGAGTCCACCGAGAATGACCCACAGCGCCAA
This sequence comes from uncultured Pirellula sp., assembly GCA_964464255.1. Lineage (GTDB taxonomy): Bacteria > Planctomycetota > Planctomycetia > Pirellulales > Pirellulaceae > JBKCUI01. Next base: position 2,290 of record CAYXFO010000249.1, on the reverse strand, counting down.
ACTGAGAAAAGCATCTCGGGAAACTCCGATACGCTCGATTCGTCGATTAGCGATAGCCACTGCGGAAATGACTCCGAGCATCAGCATCACGCCATAACCGCGCACCGGCACACCGATCGCAATCTGTTCGGGAGTACCTGCGAACAACTTGGTTTCGACCGAAGGGAGCAACCACCCGAGGACAACGGCGCCGATACCCCAATTGAGACCGTTTTCGCTGATGACATTCATCCATGCCGATTTTCGTCCGCTCAGCACGATGATCAAAACCGCATAAAGAACCAGCCCGATCATTGCCCAACTGATCCAGCCAAACAACGGGAGCGGTCCGATTTGGTGGGGCAAGTAGAAGAGTGTCTGACGCATGTGCGGAATTCCTTCCGTGAAGCCGCTAGGCTCGTCGCACCAATGTTTGGTTATCGATCAACCTTGTGTTGCCAACGCGAACAGCGATCAAAGCGACCGCTGCATGGCTTATCGATTCTATCGACTGAAGGGTTTCTGTGTCCACGACAACGGCATAGTCGATGGAGTCAACCGGTGCGGAAACAAGAACTTCACGCATCGCAGACTCAAGTTCCGATACGTTCGTGCAGCCAGTATCCACCATCTTTTGGGCCCGTTGCAGTGCTCGGCTCAAGCCCAATGCACGCTGTCGATCTGATCCGGACAAGTATCGATTTCGAGAACTCATCGCCAGCCCGTCCGCTTCTCGAATCGTTTCGCACGCTTCGATACGTATTGGGACCGCTAAATCCCGAACCATTGTCGAGATGACCGCTACTTGCTGATAATCCTTGCGACCAAAGTAGGCAACCTGTGCCGGGATCAGCATGAAGAGTTTCAGTACAATCGTGGCGACACCGCGAAAGTGCCCTGGCCGAAACGCTCCTTCGAGTCGATTGGCTACGTCCGGGGGCTCGATGTAAGTCGAATACCCTTCTGGATAGATGGTTTCTACTGAAGGTGTGAAGACGAAATCGCAACCAGCCGCATGCAGCATCTCCAAATCCGCCTCGAGAGTACGCGGATAGCGTTGAAAGTCCTCGTTCGGACCGAATTGCGAAGGATTGACGAAGATGGTGGCGACAGCGACATCGCATTCGGACTTGGCTCGCCGAACCAACGATAAATGTCCTTCATGAAGAGCCCCCATCGTGGGAACCACTCCGATCTTCTTTCCTTCTCGCCTGAGATGATCGAGCGTGCTGTAGATGCTATAGGAGTTCGCGATAACGTTCATGCGTTAGTTGAAGTAGGTGACCGCGTTCTGGAACAATTTCAGTCCATCGCCATGTTCCGGCAGTTTCTCCATACGAGTCCAGTTCGGATGGTTGGTCGGAAACAGAAACCGTTCGGGATGGGGCATCAGTCCAAACACTCGTCCTGATGCATCGCAGATTCCCGCTACGTTTGCTTGGGCTCCATTCGGGTTCCAAGGGAAACTCAATAGCCCATCTCCGGTCGCTCCGTGGGGATCGCAATACCGCAGTGCAATCTGATTGTCCGCTTGCAGTTTCTGATGAGTCGCAGCATCGCGCATCAAAAAGCGACCTTCGGCATGCGCCATCGGAAGATAGATCTCCGAGATTCCTTGAAGAAAGACGCAGTGATCGGATTCCGGCTTGAGATGAACCCATCGGGATTCGAATCGCGCTTGACGATTCCACGTGAGCGTTGCTGGGGTTTCGTCCGCATCGTCGTCAAAGAAGATCCCCAACCGCATCATGATTTGGAATCCATTGCAGATCCCCAGCACCAGTCTGTCTTCGCTTCGAAACTGCGCCAGTGTGTCGCTCAATCGGGTTTGCCACTGCACTGCAGCAATCCTCCCTGCAGCGATATCGTCCCCATAGCTGAAGCCACCGGGGAAGCAGAGGATTTGAAATTGCTCGGCGAGCCGCGGATGCTCGATGATTTGATTCACATGCAGCCGCTGTGTCTCGGCTCCTGCAAGCTCAAATGCGAATGCGGTTTCAATGTCGCAATTGGTACCCGGCGCACGAACAATCAAGACTCGCGGTTTGGCCATCGGCCGACATTCCTTCCTGAATCCAAGGGTGTGTTTCGACGAATGGGTATCGTACCCGCAACCCGGGCAATGCAACAATCCATCCTGCCCGCGATCGATACGGGAACTTTCTACCGAATCATCACAAAAGCCTGGGAAATTTTTGAGGTTGCGTTTTCGGCGATCGGGACGGCTAGTAGCAAGCGTTTTGATTGGGATTTTCTCAACCCGACGCGTGAGCGAGGGACGCACGAGGGAACACGTCGCGAGCGACGTAAG
>CAYXFO010000248.1:0-6973 GCA_964464255.1 uncultured Pirellula sp. | reverse complement strand
CTTGTTTGTTTTGTTTGTTTCCTTCGACCTCAGTGATCGCCTCGTTCTAAGCGGTCGCTACTGCGAGATCTTCAACTCCTCACCCAACATGGCCCATGCCTTGGGTGGTTCCTTACCGGTCCAGTCGATCGATCGGAGCAAAAGCCGAGTTGAATCCCCTCGGAACCCATGTTCCTTGAGTAATGCCAACAATCGCATTTCCAGCATCGCAACTAGCTTGCCGCTATTCGCAGCGCTCGCACTCTCATCCCAGAAGGCTGCAGTTGCGATGTCGATTTCATCCTCCTGCCCACCAAGGAGTTGCCCAAGATCCAATCCAGTGCTTGCTTCTGGGCGATGAACAACCTTATATTTGTCGAGTTTCGCTCCCTTAGCCACCATTGCGAGTGCGTCGTCCAGACCGCCGAGTTGATCTACTAGTTGATTGGCCTTGGCCTGCTCGCCCGACCAGACTCGCCCGCCCGCGAGTGTCTTGAGCGTGTCGACCGGGATGCCTCGCGATGTCGATGCGATTTGGAGGAACTTGTTGTAGATCGTATCGATAAAACCTTGCATCGAATCGATCTCCTCCTCCGTCCATGCATGGTTGAGCGCATCCATCCCGGCAGCTGGATCGAGTGTGACAGACTCGACGTGAACACCAACCCTCCGCATTAGCGTCCCTGCGCTGACCTTCAGCGAAAAAACTCCGATCGAACCAGTAATCGTCCCATGCTCTGCAAAAATGGGCTGCCCGATACAAGTAATCCAGTATCCGCCGGAAGCAGCCATTTCACCCATGGAATAAACCAACGTCTTTTTCTTGGCAAGAGCATCCAGCGCCTGACGAATCGCTTCGCTCGCAGTTGCACTTCCTCCAGGCGAATTGATTCGAACCACGACCCCCTTGACCTTGTCGTCCGCAGCCAAATCCTCAATCAGCTTTACCGTAGGTCCAGAAACAATCGCGCCGGACTTGGCAGCCTTTCCATCCTCAATGGTGCCGCTCAAATGAAGGACAATAATGGAGTTCTCCTTCAGCTTCGAAGGATCCTTCGGCGGAGCCATCGCCTTACCCATCAATTCAAAGATCGACACCTCTCGCTTTGGCTTCGACTTGGGAGTTGTCCATTCGTAGTTTTCTCCCAACCCATCCATGATTGTCTTCTTCATCGAACCGTACGGAACCAACCGGTCGACCAAACGGCTCGCAAGTGCCTCAGCAGGGAGAATCATGCGTTTCTTCTGTAGATCTCGAACTACGCCCGCCGACAGCCCTCTCCCCTTTGCAATCCGAGCGACTTGAGCGCCGTTGATTGATTCGAGCATCGCGAGGTAATGCGCCTTGAGGTGCTTGGACATCGTCGAGTTGAGATACGGTTCCACGGCACCCTTGAAATCGCCAGCGCGAGTCACCGATGCCTGAATCCCCAACAGATCCATCGCATCCCGATAAAACATGGTTTCCATCGACGAAGATGGGATGTCGATGCCACCTAGATCGGCGAGCAAAACTTCATCGCATGAAGCGGCGATTGCCAAGTGCACATTGCCAGCGGACTCCAACCAAGCAATGCATTTCTTGCCATGACTCCGAAGATGCTGCAAACGTCGCGACAACTCTTCGAGTTGCGCAGGGTTCATCGATAACGCCGACGAGGACAAATCAAAAACCACATGCGTAACCAATTCCTCATGGCTCAGCTCGTCGAGGTAATCGCACAGCTTGTAAAAACCCTTTGGTTTTCCCCCGCCGCCACCGAGCACAAGGTCGGTTGGGTTGAACCCGCCGCTACTCGGCAAGTCTTCATAACTGCCGCTCAAAGGCAAAACGCGAACTTGCTTTTTGGGAGGAGCCTTTGCTTCCTTGGCACTCTCATCTTTCTTCGCCTCAGGCTTTGCTTCGGCTGGCTTATCATCCGGCTTAGCTTCCTCCGGTTTAGCTTCCTCCGCCGTTTGCTCGGCGGGAGCGGCATTCGGAGCTTTATCTTGCGCCTCAACGCGATGATACGCGACGACTGTAATCGATAGTGCTACTAAGCCCACGCTTAACGTTTGGATAGATAACTTACGCACAGGATCAATGAGCGACATACTGCAACTCGAGAGTAAGGAAGACTGGACACACCAATTCAATGAACCGATTGTAATCGATCGGAGCATATTTCTGGCATCCGGGCAACAGATTCCAGGATACCGGGAACAGATAAAGAGTCACGAGTTCTCAGTAAAATCGCCATATTGGCCGACTTGCAGCGGGCGTTTTTGTCTAGAACAACTCTCTTTGGATGTACCCCCCCGGTTTGACCGGTTTCACAAGGGATGCGTCCGATGGTCCAAGGCTCGTCAGCCAAGTGATGATTCGCCCAGCCATCGCACGACCGCTCTCGAGAGCCCCTTCGATACCGGTTCCTACCCACCCATCACCGCATGCCCCCACACCTTGAGATCTATCCCAGAAACAAGTGGGTTTGTTTTCTTGAATCTCGGAATCCGACAGACCAGCAACCGGCTTCGCATATCGCCAACGATGCGATTCGCGATGCAATAACCGAGGCATCAATGGCAATCCGGATTCGCGGATCTGAATGAGGATCCGTTCCGCTGCTTCCTGTGGATCGCATTCAAGGTATCCGCTCGTCCACTCCGCATCCATCTGAACGACCCATGCATCGATATCACTCGACCTCCCGGGCTTGCTCGATTCCCTCCCCAGCCACGACAAGCCATGACTGGAACATCTCACCCCATCGAAGGGGACATTCCATCTGCTTTCGAGAACCATCATCAACGTCCAACATGCTTCATGAGCCTGCAACGGCAATAACCCTCTCCAATCGCAAGCCGCAGGCACAAGCGATCGCGCCTGCTCAGTGGGTATCGCAAATACGATTGCGTCGAAGGGTTCCAAGGTCTTCATCGCGCTCGTCGATGCAGCATCCAGCGTCTCGACCTGCAATCGATAACTCGCGGGACCTTGTTCAATAGCCACGAGTCGATGATTCAGCAAACACTTCAATTCGCGTGCCAAGTGTTTTCCAATCGCATTCATGCCTCCCACCCCCACCCATCGAGGTCGCAAACTTGGTAGCGAACGAAAGTCTTTTCCATTCCATTCCCCCAGATCGCCTCGCCAAGGGGCGATAACTCCGTCCTGATGCCATGATCGCACGAACCAATCCCATCGAGGGTCGGCAAACTCAGCGTAGGGTGCACCATGATCGACGATGACGCTCTCCCATAGCCGACGACTCGCACAGCGTCCTCCGAAACCTCGCGATTTCTCGATGAGTGTGACATCAACCCCATGATCAGCCAGCGTTCGTGCGCACATACACCCGGCCATTCCGGCACCAATCACAGCAACGCTCGCCTCTCGACGACTGATCGGTCTTCGAACATGAGCTTCATACGGTTCCAAACGCATGCGCTGCGCGTGCTCAGTCGTGGGTCGATCCCTCACTGTGCCAAGAATAGTTTGCTCCGGCGAAAACGGTCGATCGAACTGACCCAGGCACCACAGAATACCGCCGTACGATGCAGGGTCTCGTCCATCCAAGGCGTACCGATGATTCAGGTCGATCAACAGCTCCAACGCCTCGTTCGCATTGCGAGTCCATCGGAGCAAAGCCTTTCCCCATGTCATGCGGACGTTGTTGTGCAACTCGCCATGCCGAAGCAGACTTTCCTGACACGCATTCCAAAGGCGATCCTCGGTACGGGCGCGAGAGAGTGTCTCCCACGAGTAGATTGCTGGTCGATCATCCGCTTCATGTTCTGCGAGTGTCGCAACGGCCCAATTCGGCAGGGCTTTGGTCGACGCATACTCCGGCCGGTAAAAGCAGAAGCCATACGCCAACTCTCGCCAGATGAGTAACTCGTCCAAGTACTTTTCCGCCTTCATCGCATTGGCTTCTCGTGCCAAACGCATCGGCGAAACCATGCCGTAGTGCAAATAGGCCGACATGCGACTGGCGACTCCGGATATAGGATCGTTTCGCTTTGCAGCATATTGTTTCAACGGACCAGTAACAAACGCATTCCATCGCGTGTATCCCTCGACGGAACCACCGGGTGTATCGGCAACAGGACCTACACCATGATCGATCCGGCAACAGGCTATCAAATCTTGGAGATCGACAGATTCGATCTCCAAGGGTTCGAAGGGTAGCTTCCCCTCGAAAGTCTTCGGCAAGCCGCTCGCTACAGGCCAAGGCTTATCGATTCTTTCGGCATACAGTTTTTTCGTTGCATCGCGAAACGCGAAGGCACGATCGAATGCCCGACCTACTAATCGCATCGGAACGACACACGCCGTATCGACGGCCAGACACGTCAGTCCGGGCAGATAGGCAAGCCGTTCCAACCAGCGATCGGTCGGCTCGCCAGGAAAATCCTCCGTTACCAAAACGCTCGCACACCTCGCAAGTCTCAGAAGCGAGGGGGTCGCATCCTCCGCTGTCTCCAGATGGAACGCGAAACGAATCCCCATCGCTCGATACTGTTGGCTCAAGTCGCGAGCTGATTGAAGCTGAAACCAATGGTGACGATCGGAAGCATACCGATACCGCTCGCTTAACCCTTGATACACGAGCAGTGGTCGCTCCAAAGCAATCGACAACTCAACCGCCGTATCCAGGGCTGGATTCTCGACCGTGCGCTGAGCGTGATGTGTCCAGTAAACGATCGGTCCATCGGGCAATGATCGCGACTCGCTTAAGGCCAACGACTTGCGTCTTCGATTGCTCGAGACGACACGGACCCTTTCCAGCAAATGTGCTGGCAGTTGCGTAACTGCTCCCGCCAAAAGTGCCGGTAACGTTTTTATGCCTGGGTCAGGATTCATTGTGCTCTCGTGCAAATGGGCAATCCCGCGATTGCAACTTCGGCGCACCGAGTTGTTACGGAATAGCTACTGTTATTCAAGTGACCGAGTCTAAGCTGTAACCGTTTGATGTAATGGTCCTTCGAACCCCCGCGAGCTAGATCGGAATAACGGTCTTGAACTGGGCTTGATGTGCTACTCGGGACGGTAGAGGAGCCGACCGCAACTGGAGCATGGTATCGGGTTGCCTAGCCGCAACTGGTCGAGCAGTCGTGGTGGTAGCGTCGTGTTGCACCCACCGCACGATTTGTCGTCGAGTGGTGCCATCGCTTCCTCACCTCGCGACTCGACCATGCGCCGGTAGGTGTCGATAAAATCCGGCGTTATCTCCGCTTCGGTCGCTCGCAGTTCCCCCTCGGCTCGCTCGAGATCCCCTTGAAGGACAGTCAGCCGCTCATGGATTCTCGCCTCGGCGTTTGCAGTATCTGCCTGCACTACGACGAGTTTTGCCTCCAATTCACCAAATAGCGTATGCGCTGCGTCTGATGCCTCGAGAATCTCAAAGATTTCGTCCGATAGGACGCTATTGGCTTGGGTGTCGGCCGCGATCTGCTCCTTGATGGTTTGATACTCGCGATTGTTGGTCGCGGCGTTCATTTTCCCCTGCCATTCGTAGATCTTTGCCTCTCGCTCCCGCTGTTGCAGTTGTTTTCTGTCCGCCTCCAACCGCTTTTGCTTGATGGAATCCTTGCATTGGGTCACGGCATCCTTGGCGGCCTGCAACTGAGCTTGGGCTGCTTGAAGCTGTTTTGGGCCTCGATGGATCTGGTTCTTGATATCCGCCACTCGCACCAAAATTTCGTGCAAACGACGCACGATCGCGTCCGAAACAGGCATTTTTGTATCCAGAGTTTGGGATAAAGGGCTGTAATTCGCCTGGGAAGTTGACCGTGAAATCAATCGGCGATTTCTGGTATCTTAATGCTCTTCCCAAAGGCTGCACTACCTCGAGAGGACTGAGAATGAAAAAACACCACTTTCGTGCCCACCTATGGCTGTCGGGATCGATTTGCCTTGTCTTTATGGCCGGTAGTTCTGCAACAGGGTTTTCTCAGGAACGTATGCCAAGGACAGGATGGGGCGACAAAGCCGAGGTCGTCGAACCGGCCGATACCGGAGTTGCGCCCGATCTGCAGGCCCTGTTCGACAGGAGCAACCGCGCCGCATCGGTGATTGAATTCAACAACATCATCGAAGGGAGCCGGACGATCGCCAAGGATACGACTCGAAGTATCGCGGAGCGGGATTACGCGAAGAAGCTCTTGAGTTGGGCCGCCAACCGCCGCGGTGAACTGCGATCGGATACCGCGGCTCAAATGGCGCGCGATGGTCAAGCAGCGGATGCATCCGCACTGGACAGAACCGCTGCCGAAGACTTCCTGTTAGCTATCCAATTCGATGAATCCCGATGGCGAGCGCATCACAATTTGGGTGTAGCTCGCGCACTGACAGGGGACATCGACTCAGCGATCGAATCGTTCGGGAAAACGATCGAACTGCAACCTCAATTCTCGGAGGCATATTTCAATCGTGCGGAACTGCGCATCAAACGGAATGACCTGACCGGTGCGATCGCAGACTACGATAAAGCGATTGAGTTGTCCCCAGATGATCCGGGGATTCGCACTGCTCGAGGTCGAACCCATACCCGCACAGAAAATCTCGATGCCGCACTCGCCGATTTCCAAGAAGCGATGCGATTGCAGCCCGAGTCAGGACAGACCGCAGGGTTAGTTGCTGATACATGCCAACGACTTGCAAAATGGAAGGAAGCAGCATCGGCCTATCAAAAGGCACTCGAGTTAGCCCCCAACGATCCGAAAGTCCTGCAGAACGCGGCCTGGATGATGGCTACATGCCCCGACGAATACTATCGAAATCCAGAGACCGCTCTGAAGACTGCACAGCGAGCCGTCGAAGCGAGCGAAGGATCCGTAACCGCTCACCGTCTGCACGTCCTAGGAGTCGCCCAAGCAGCCACAGGTGACTTTGCCGCTGCCATTGCCTCGATCAACGCTGCCCTCGAACTAACGTCCGATCCTGTGCTCCGACGAGAACTCTCTCAACATCGCGCGCTGTTCCAGCGCAAAAGACCGTTCGTCCTGCCCT
>CAYXFO010000247.1:0-6984 GCA_964464255.1 uncultured Pirellula sp. | reverse complement strand
GAAGCGCTGCCGGGACGCCGGATTCGTTGGCACGAGACGCGACAGCGCATCAGCATCGCTGGCGTCGAGGCCAGCGGGCGGTGCGCCGGATCTTTGCGACGACGGCTTGAGAGCACACTGCTAGGGGGCTTAGCGGGCGGTCAAGCGAGACAGATGGTCTAAGCATCCGCCGTTGACGAGTGAGATGCGATCACAACGAGAGTTGTTGGTCTTCTCGTGGTCGAAACTATCTTTCGAGTTGATTTTCGCTCTATCTTTTTCGCTTCAAAGCGTTGACCCCAGTGCCACTCGAGTTGAATTCCCGTGTTGACTTCTCCTGGCATCAGTCGAAAAGCATTCAATAAGTGGGTGGCACGTAATTGGGAGCGATTGCTAGCAAAGGGAGGTGGATGGCTTGATCTTGACGCGTGTGATTTAGTTGTGGGATACCCTTCGGTTCGCCGCAAAGCCCATCGACCCAAGAGAATTTTGAACCCAAGATGAAGCCGTTTTGGAACGCGATTCGCGATTCGCTCCACCATACCCCCGCCTTGATTCTCGCCACGGTGTGCTCGCTGGGTATCGCTTTCTTGTGGGGATCCAATATCGGAGCCTTGTACCCTGTCGTCGAAATGACTCTGAATGGCGAGTCGATTCAAACGTGGCTTGAAAAAGGGGTGGTTACCTCGAAAAACGAATTGACACGTATTGAGTCGGAAATCGCACAAGTTCGAGTGGACGACGAGGCAACCTTAGCGATTCTCGAACGTCATCATCGCCATGAGCTTTGGGTCCTGTCATGGCGGGAGCGGATCCTTCGGTCTGCAAATGCCACGCTACCCCGCGATGCTTTTAGTACGATTTGCGCCATTATGGGTTTACTGATGGTGACGACCATGATCAAGCATCTTCTGATGCTCAGCAATGACCTGATCATCGGTCATGTGTCGACGAGTATCGTTCGCGATTTGCGCATGCGGGTTTTCGATTCCGTTCTCAAGATGGATCGCACGACCTATCAGGGCTATGGCACCAGTGGTTTCTTGGCAGCAATCACTTCGGCAGCCGATAGTCTGACGGTCGGATTAGTGCAACTTTTTGGAGCTGCGATTCGCGAGCCGCTTCGAATCGCATCCTGTTTGATTTTCGCGGCGTTGATCAATTGGCGGCTCTTGTTGTTGTCGCTTATCTTGGCACCGCTTCTCGTAGGTATCGTCGTTTTCTTCAATCGAAGGATTCGCGCTATCGCTTCATCGATCTTGAATCGCAATGCTGGATTTCATGAGGTGCTTCTCGAAGCTTTGAGCAACATCTTTACCGTTCAAGCATTTACGATGGAGGCTCACGAAAGGGATCGTTTCGGACAGGCCACCCGAGACATGCGGCGCGTGGGAATGAAGATGATTTTTTGGAACGGGGTCGGCAAGCCATTTACCGAACTCGTCGGTGTCGCAATGGTCGCGATCACGGTTTGCGCGGGGGCTTACCTGGTGGTCAACAAGCAAACGCATCTTGGACCGATACGGATATGCGATGCTCCGATGAGTGTACCGGACTTGCTGATTTTCTTTGGCCTGCTGATCGGCGCCAGCGATCCGCTCCGAAAACTATCGGGGGTCTCGGTCCTTATCTATCAGGGAGTGGTCGCCGCGAACATGCTGTACGGAATCGTAAACGCCAAGCCTGTTCTGACGGAGGCTCAGCAACCCAAAGCAATCGCTGGGCGGCATCACTCACTGAGTCTACGCAATGTTCAATTCCACTATCATCCCAGTCAGCCCATTCTATCGAATGTCAACTTGGACATTCCTTTTGGCAAGACCATCGCAATTCTCGGGGCCAATGGAAGCGGTAAATCGACACTGATTCATTTGCTGTGCCGCTACTACGATCCATCTGCCGGGTCATTGGAGCTCGACGGGATCGATTTGCGGGATTTGGCGCTTGCCGATATTCGGCAACGCATCACGCTGGTCAGCCAAAACACTGAGCTTTTCAATCGTTCGGTTTACGAAAACATTCGCTACGGCAAACCCGAAGCAACTCGGGAAGAGATCGAACACGCTGCGAAATTGGCTCACGCACACGACTTTATCACGAATGCTCTCAGCGATGGCTATGAGACCATCGTGGGCCAGTCCGGTCAGAAGCTCAGCGGTGGCCAGCGACAGCGCGTCGCCTTAGCTCGAGCGATCCTGCGCAAACCCGAAATCCTGATCCTGGACGAATCGACCAGCCAAATCGATATGGCCAGCGAATTGCAGATACGCGAGACGCTCCAGGCGATGAAAGGCCAGATGACGATCCTGATCATCACCCACCGCGAAGCGCTGATCGCCTTGGCAGACGATGTTTACACCATGAATTCCGGTGTATTGTCCCTGTCCGAAATCCCCCGTTCAGCCGCTGCCTGACGGGTAATGACCGCGAGTCGGTCGGAGTGTACAACGATAGCTTGCGGGCGGGCGTACTGCCGCACCATCCAAGCTTGTACCTCCAATCCAAGGGATCGAACCGGTTGTGACAACAAATGCAAGTGTGAAGAGCAATCCAAAGCGGAGCGACGTTTCGTTAGAAGACACATGGAATCTTGAGAGCCTGTTTCCGAGCGATGATGCTTGGCAAAACGCCATTCCCGAGTTGGAACGCTTGATCGAAGCTTTTGCTCCCTATCAAGGAACCCTTGCCCAGTCGGCCGATCGGTTGGCCCAATGCCTCGATCACGACGTCCGGACGGACCGTCTGGCCGAGCGGATCGGGACCTATGCCTTTTTGAAGACCACCGAAGACCAAGCCAACAGCACTTACCAGGCGTTCCAAGCTCGCTATCAAAACCTCGCAACGCGCGCTGGCCAAGCCGCCAGCTTCATTCGCCCCGAAATCTTGGCGATTCCCGCCGAGCAGATGGATCGCATGCTCGAGCAACCGTGCTTGGCACCGTATCGCCTTGCCTTGGAAAGGATCAACCGCTACCGAGCCCACACCCTTAATCAATCGGAGGAGCGTTTGCTCGCCATGCAGGGGGAGATGGCTCAGACCGCAGGCAAAGCATTTCGGCAATTGAGCGATGCCGACCTCAAATTTGGGCGTATTGAAAACGAGCGAGGGGAAAGGGTCGACTTGACCAACGCCTCCTTCACGTCGTTCCTCATCTCGCCGAAACGGGAAGTTCGACAACAAGCTTTTCATCAATACTACGCCGAGTTTGCCGATCACGAGAACACCCTTGCGGCTACCCTCTCAGGGAGCATTCATACCGATGTCTACTACGCGCGAGCCCGCAACTATCCCAGCGCGCTGGAGTCTTCGCTGTTCGCAGACAATGTCCCGGTCAGCGTGTACGACAATCTCATTGCAGCCGTGCGTTCGAGCCTACCTGCCGTCCATGCGTACTTCGATATGCGGCGACGCAAAATGGGACTCGATGAAATCCATCACTACGATACCTATGTCCCTATTCTATCCGATGTCCCATCGCACCATACCTGGGACGAAGCGGTCGAAGTGGTCCTCGATTCTCTCAAGCCCTTGGGAGAGGAATACGGTCGGGTCCTGGCAGAAGGGCTTCGCGGACGATGGTGCGATCGATATCCCAATCAAGGGAAACAAAGCGGAGCGTTTAGCTGCGGTACCTACGACGGCGATCCATACATCCTGATGAACTACAAGCCCGATGTTCTCAATGACGTTTTTACATTAACGCACGAGGCCGGGCACTCGATGCACAGCTACTATTCCGCCCGTAGCCAGCCGTTCCAGTACTACAATTACACAATCTTCGTAGCCGAAGTAGCTAGCACCTTCAACGAACAACTCCTAGCCGAGCACTTGATTCGCAACGCGGAATCCAAGGCTCAGCGAGCTGCGATCATCAATCATGAAATCGACAGCATCCGCGCAACGATCGTTCGTCAGACAATGTTCGCAGAGTTCGAGAAGAAGACTCATGCCATGGCCGAAGCCGGAGAGCCGCTCACCGTGGCTTCGTTCAAAGAAGTCTACGGCGAACTGCTGCGCGATTACTTCGGACCCGAGTTTGTCCTCGATGAACAGTTGCAACTGGAATGCTTCCGTATCCCCCACTTCTATCGCGCATTCTACGTTTATAAATATGCGACCGGTCTGTCGGCGGCGATCGCTCTGTCGCAACGAGTCATGCATGGCGGTGCGCGTGAGTTGGAACAATATCTGCAATTCCTCCGAGGCGGATGCTCGAAATATCCACTCGATCTGCTGCGAGACGCCGGGGTTGATATGACCCAACCCGAACCGGTTCAGACCGCTCTGAATCGATTCGCCAGTCTCGTGGAAGAACTCGATCGAATCCTGTAATCAACACTCTTGAACTGCAATCGACTTCATGAAGGTAATCAGTGACACGATGCTCGCGACCAAAGAAAGCATTCAGCGATGTCCAAGACTTATAAGAACATCGTATTTCCGTTTCACGCTCTACTGCGTTGTCTTTGCTTACTTCGGCGCATCGACTTGTTATAGCCAAGGAGTGTCTGCGCAAGGAATCTCTTCAGAAGATGGACTCGCAGCAGCGATTGTAGGTCTAAAGGTGGGTTATTTCGATGTCGATGCAACCCCGCCGATCGGGAGCCAATTGGCCTACAGCCCAACTCGGTCGGTTGTGGAGACATTGCGATGCCGTGGGATTGTGTTGCTTGGGAGCGATCGGCCCATCGTCCTGTGCGCAGTCGACTGGCTCGGGATCGGCAATGAGTCGAACCTGGTATTTCGCGATCGATTGGCGACCGCGGCTGGAACAGATTCGCAACATGTCGCGGTCCATACGCTCCATCAGCACGATGCACCGTGGTGTGATTTCTCGGCCGATACGCTCGCTCGCGAGCACGGTGCCAGCGGGATTATTTTCGATTCGGGGTTTGCTCGTGTCGTTTTGGAACGAGCCGAACAAGCGGTCCGAACCGCGGTGGCTAATGCACAGAGCGTCACTCATGTCGCATTCGGTCAAGGACGGGTTGAAAAAGTAGCTTCGAATCGCAGAATCTTAGGTCCTGATGGCCGAGTCCAAGCGGTTCGATGGACCGCTACCAAAGATCCCGCGGTACGAGCCGAACCGGAGGGGGTAATCGATCCCTGGGTGCGGTCGGTCAGTTTCTTTCGGGGGGATGAACGTCTGGTCGTGCTAACGTATTACGCGACCCATCCGCAGAGTTACTACGGCAAGGGGGACGTGAATCCCGATTTCCCTGGCATGGCGAGAAACGCTCGCCAAAACGCCACCGGTGTTCCTCATGTACATTTCTGCGGAGCAGGTGGGAATGTCGGTGCGGGTAAATACAACGATGGTTCACCCGAAAACCGACCTGTACTGGCCCAGAGACTCGAGGAAGGGATGCGGCTTGCATACGAGTCGGAGAAGCGGCTCCCCATTTCGATTGGCGATGTTTCCTGGAGGACTACCGACGTGCTGATGCCGGTGACCGAACGGCTTCAATTGACCGAGGTGGAAAAAATCGTGCGCGATCCATCTCGAACGTTGAAGGAGAGGATCTATGCTGCGACGCAGGAGATCTGGATGCGGCGATGCGAGGCCAAGGATCCGGTGACGCTTCAATGCCTCAAGCTGGGGGCTTCGAGGATCCTGCATATGCCCGGGGAGTTATTCGTCGAGTATCAACTGGCGGCAAACCAGATGTGTCCCGATGCGTTTGTTGCGGTTGCCGCCTATGGCGATTATGCCCCCAATTACATCGGCACTTCGATCTCGTATCAGCAAGGGGGCTATGAAACGGAGGTTCGGTCGACGCTCGTTGCTCCAGGAGTGGAAACAGTTCTCATCGAGGCGATGCAGCACGTTCTCGATGTGGAAAAGAAACCCTGGCCCTCTCTGGGAGCTTTGAAATAGTAGGATCCTACTGCACTTCCACGAGATTCTTGATCTCGGCGTCCCCGTCGACCTTGCGAATCGCTTCTTGGATCACTTGCTTGTGATAGAACGAGCGAACGGTTCCGCGGATGACGAGTTGATCCTGTTGGCGTTCGACGAAAACGGGTTGTCGATTCAGGTGTGGGTGACTCCGCAAAGCTTTATCGAGTCGGTACAGCAGCGGCGAATCGGCCATCGGGAGGGCTCCGGAGGACAGGGTGAGAGGGGGAGAGGAAGGAGCGGTCGCGAGCGTTGCTCCGTCGAAGTGTGGCACCAGACTGAGGGGTATTTCTTGGCATCTGAGTGGGAAATAGCAACAAAATCCCTTGCGATGGCGTTGCGGATCAATCGCGGGAAGAGGGTGGAATGTGCCGGTTTTTCCGGGGTGCGGACGGCACGCGAGCGATGAGATACAATAGAGGTCTTCGAAAACCGCAGAAGCGGTGCCATTAGGAGGTGTTTTTCTAACCACAATGACAGACTGGTTGCCGGATTCCGCAAAGATCCTTGTCGCGTTGATCCTGGTCTTGGTCAATGGTTTTTTCGTGGCGGTCGAGTTCGCTCTGGTCAAGGTCCGCCTGAGCCGCATCGAACAAATGGTGGCCGAGAAGCGGCTATTCGCGAGAACCGCCCGTTGGCTCGCCCAGCGGTTGGAACATTCCCTATCTGCTTGTCAGCTTGGGATCACCATGGCTTCGTTGGCGCTCGGAGCGATTGGCGAACCTGCCTTTGCGCATCTGATCGAGCCCTTGCTCAGCAAGATCGGCATCCAATCCCCCGCCGTGGTCCACGGGGTGGCCTTTGCGTTCGCATTCACATTGGTGACGGCGTTGCATTTGGTAGTTGGGGAACAGGCGCCCAAAGTGTTTGCGATCCGAAAACCTGAAGGGCTCCTTTTGGCCTGTGCGGTTCCCTTGACTGTGTTCTTTGTCATGGCGTATCCGCTGATGTTCGTCCTGAGCGTATCGACCGATTGGCTTCTGCGAATTCTCGGTGCGGGAGACAAAACGAAAAGCTCGATCCCGTACACCGAAGAAGAGATTCGCGCTCTGCTGCGAGAAGCCCACGTTCACGGCAATCTGACTCGCAGCGAACACAGCCTGATC
>CAYXFO010000246.1:0-6996 GCA_964464255.1 uncultured Pirellula sp. | reverse complement strand
ACCAAATCCTTAGTCGAACCCAAAACCCCCAAACTCGCGGCCAATAGCCCCGAATTGGAAAAGTATCCAATCGCCTACATTCACGGGCGAAGCAAATTCGTGTTCTCGGATGATGAGTTGCAAGGGATTCGTCGGCACATTGAGAACGGCGGAACCATTCTCGGGGACGCAATCTGCGGGGCCCAAGAGTTTGCCGATTCCGTTCGCCGAGAATTCAGTCGCGCTCTCCCTGATGCCGTTTGGCGCTCGATTCCCCCAGATCATCCCCTGATGCTCAAGGAGGGGCCAGGAGGATTCGACCTGCGCAATGTCGCACTGATCGATCCGACAACAAGTGGAAGCGACGTCCAAGCGGCACGACGCGAAGGGCCAGCAGAAATAGAAGCCTTGGAATTGAACGGCAGAATCGTCCTTCTATTCTCACCCAACGATCTGAGCTGCGCTCTTGAAAGCAAACATTCCCTTCAATGCAAAGGCTACACTCGCGAGGATGCGTTTCGAATCGGTATAAATCTCATCCTCTACTCGTTATTGCAGTAGATGGCCAAACACTTTAGCCAAGAACGCTGTAATCCTTGACCAGCGATTCAATTCTTTCGAGTTCTTCGTTGATCTCTCGCGAGAGATCCGAAAGGTCATCCCCTACGGCTTGCTTCGCGCGGAGCGGAGCCTCGTCATTATCCACCCGAATCCGCTTTACCAGCATCAATTCCAGTTGGCCCAGGTAATCCTCTGCTTGTCTATTGAGCTGCCACGTAGAGATCATTTTGCCTCAGTGCCCCCGTCGGTTTTTTCTGAAGTTTCGTGAGCAACGTCACTCCATGGAAAAGGTAGGTCAGATTTACTGACTCGCCGGGAAAAAAAGAGAATTCAGTGCTTTAGAGGAAATCTTTCGACTCTTCTTTCCATATAGATCTCACAATCCCACCCGCCTTGCCCCCTGATACACACTCGCACGGAGGATAGAATCAAGTTTTGCCAGTTTGTGACACACTATGAGCCACACTCAAGACGATTTGATCCTGATTATCTGCGGCCCGAACGGGCCGTTTGTGTCCCCAGAACTCTGGGAGAAAGCTATTTTCGATCTTGAGTCGCGGTTGGAATCGGTCCATCCCATCAACTGGAACGGCGAAAGCGAAGCCGTGAAGGCATGGATCGCCACCCATGCATCGCCCAACCGGATTGTGGTGGTGCCATTCACCCTCTTCGAGCCACCGCGGTACGACATTGGGTCGGGTCTTTGGTTCGCTGGCGTCCCATCGTCCACGACAGTATTTCTTGCTAAACCACCGTCGGCAACTGAAATCGGGGCATGGATCCGAAATGGGGTACCCTCACATGGGAAAAAAAGTCTCGTGGAGTTGATCCCACCGGCCTCCGCAGATACCGCGACGATTGATCAACTCGCGGCTATCGCCTATTGGGCCAAAGGACGATCCAACTGCCGCATTCGCGGTGATCGTTGCATCCAAACCCAGACCGTGAGCGCGACCGATGATTGTTTCTACTACCCTTTCTCCTCGGATGAGTTCCCGGTACATGGCGAGGCAATCGCCCAGGGCGCAGTCGTGCAGCGCAGTCTAGCAATCGAAGCCTGGAATTGGATAAGCCCCGATACGCTCGCCACCTGGTTGATAGGCCGCTATCTTCAAGCTCTCGATACGCATCCGATGGCGTTCTCGATTCAACCCACTGAGCAGTCGGTGCTGGATCACTTAAAGAGCTTAGCCGATCGGCAATATTCGATACTTCCCATGGATTATGCAGGTCGCCTCGATGCGGTTGCTCCTTCGTCCATGGGTTCCGCCTCCCTGATTTACGATGCAGATGGAAGAGTCCCCTGGGATAGAATATGGACATCGTTTTGCGATCTAGCGATGGCTGGCGGTCCACCGCACCGAGGATCGTTGCTCACGAATGTTCCGATCGAAGATATCGCGCGACAACGGGATCAATACGATCGCGTAGTCGCCGAACTGAGACGCGGAATCGAACTAGCTAGCCGACTCCCAACATGTGAATCGAACGTACTCGGATGGGTTGGAGTTCGTTGCCATGATGAACGCATGGCGGCGTGGATGTTGCGTGCGATCATCGTGGAAAACATCCTCGTTCGACGCGAAGGAGCTATTCTCTTTCTTCCCGCTGGCCCCGAATTCCGCATCGAAAAGGAAATCAAAAATGTCATAACGGCGGTTGCGAAAACGACCCACTATTGGTTCGGACATCTCAAAGTCCGTCAGCCACCAAACCCGCTGTAACGCTTGACACCCCTCGCGAATATCCAACGGGAAAGAAAAAAGAAAAACGCGGTCCACCCAACCAGCATCGCCATATCGATGGCGAGCGCTTGCCCCTGAATCTTACCCAAGTAAACCGCTGCAGGGAAATAGGCGAGATACTTGATGGGCAAGTATCCAACCAACTGCTGAAATGGCTGCGGCAACAGATCGAGCGGAAACATGTGCCCCGACAAGAAGAACTGCAACAGCATGTAGACGAACAAAAGAGACGAAATCTCGAGCATCCAGAACGAGATCAATCCGATGCACGCCTCGAGGTAGAACCCCAAGACGAAACTCAAGATCAGTGAAGCGACAAAACATGCAAAACTCGCTGCATCCGGCATCCCTCGCTGGAAAAAATCACGGCTTAGAAAGAAGACGAGAGCAAATGGGATCATCGCGATCGCATAGTACGCCAGCTTGTGCGCTACACGCGACCAAAATAGGAATGTCAATAAGTCAATCGGCTGAACGAGAAAACGCTTGATCTCCCCGTCTCGGACTTTTGCTGCGATGCTCGAAGAGAGTCCGGGCATACTCGAAAATGCTCTCCCGACCATCGTGAGCAGATAGTAGGCAACCATGTCGCGAAACGAGTAGCCCGACAACTGAGCTTGATTCGGGTCGCTCGGATCGAGCGACTGAAAAATCGCCCACCAAAGAAAGATCTGTGTGACGATTGGAAGAAACCGCATGAGCGTCCCTAGGGCGAAATCGCCTCGATAGGCCAATCGCTCCGCAAGGGCTGTCTTGGTGATCATCCAACGAATGCGAACGGATTCGGTCCAAGTAATCGGATTCACGCGTCACGGCTCCCCTGCGCTGACGCGATGGAACAGTTGAGCGATGACCTCTTCGAGCGGCGGATCCTCCACGGCAATATCTTCGACCGGATACTGATTCAAGATAGCTGCAAGGATTTGTGAGACCTGTTGTTTACCGCATTTGAGTGTGACACGAGGCAGATCGACCTGAACGAGTTCGCCGAATCTGTCCAATCCATGCGCGCTCCGCGATTCACCCAAGACGAGCGTGATCAGTTTCGAGCTGGAAAACTCATCGACAATCCCCGTCAACGATCCATCGTATTGAATGATCCCTTTCGCAATCACCACGACGCGTCGACACAAGGCAGCGACGTCCTTCATGTAGTGGCTCGTCAACAAGATGGTAGTGTTGCGTTCTTCCTGATACCGCTTGAGGAATTGCTGAATGGTACGCTGCGCGATCACATCCAGCCCGATGGTCGGTTCGTCGAGAAACAAAACCTCGGGCGAGTGCAACAGAGCAGCGATCAGTTCCATCTTCATCCGTTCTCCCAGAGACAACTCCCTGACAGGACGGCCGAGCAGGGAACGTACCTCGAGCATCTCCGTAAGCTCGCCCAAATTGCGATCGAAGTCTTCCTTGCGAATCGCATAGATCTGCTGATGCAATCGGAACGACTCCTGTGCTGGCAGATCCCACCAAAGCTGGTTCTTTTGCCCCATGACCAATGCGAACCGGCGCCGATATTCCAGCTTCCTTTGCCATGGGATATACCCCATCACCGATGCATGACCTGACGTGGGTGAGATCACGCCCGAGAGCAGCTTCAGGGTCGTCGTCTTTCCTGCGCCATTGGGACCGAGGAAAGCTACGAATTCACCCGCTTCCACGCGGAGCGAGATCCCACGCACCGCTTCCACCGTCCGGAACTCGCGGTGGAACAATCCTCGGATCGCCTCCCGGAGCCCTTCTTTCTTCTGATAGACTCGATACGATTTGCTGAGTTGGTGAACTTCGATCGTGGACATTTCAATGGTGGACATGGAGAGGGATTATACGCCAGCGATAGCCATTCTGTTTACCCGTAATCAAAACAGGTTCTCTTCCTATGGAACCCGAGAGTATGGAAAGAAGAGCCGTTGTCTTGCTCAGTGGTGGCTTGGATTCCACGACCTGCCTTGCGATTTGCAAATCCGAGGGATTTATACCGTACGCGATCAGTTTCCGTTATGGTCAACGGCATGAGGTTGAGCTGCAACGCGCGCAGAGGATCGCAACAAACGCAGGTGTCGCCAAACACGCGATCGTGAACTTGGATCTCGGTGGATTTGGTGGCAGCGCCCTGACCGATCGATCTTTAGCCGTTCCCAAGCATCAGTCGGCCGATGAAATCGGAAGCGATATCCCAATCACCTATGTTCCGGCTCGCAACACCGTGTTCCTGGCTTATGCACTTGCGTGGGCCGAGGTTCTGGAAGCGAATGATATCTTCATAGGGGTCAATGCTCTCGACTACAGTGGCTATCCCGATTGTCGGCCTGAATACATCAATGCCTTCGAGACGATGGCCAATCTCGCAACGAAACGGGCGATAAGCGGATGTCGCCTCAGCATTCATGCCCCGTTGATTCATTGGACTAAGGCGCAAATCATTCGGCGAGGTCTCGACCTTGGGGTCGACTATTCGCAAACACTATCCTGCTATGACCCAGGTGCGGAGGGAAAGCCGTGCGAACGATGCGACTCGTGCCTGTTAAGGATGCGCGGGTTCGCGGAGAATGGTTTGACCGATCCAGCCGTGCAGAGTTAGAGGATTGAACTAACTCGGCAGTTCATAAATTGGAATCGCGAAAGCTCCGAATCGAATTACGGGATCCGCTTGAAACGAATACCTGACTCATCCTTGGTCACACCTGGTGGAAGCATCACCCACTCGTCCGAACTGATCGCCTTGACCGTTCCGCCCAAGGATCCTTGCTCCTTGGTTTCGAAGACCACGGCATCGCCATTGGTTGCCAGGTCGCCAGTGAGTTCCGCAACGTTCTTGCCGTTCTCAGTAACGCCCCAGGTAAAGCCTGATTCTTCGGAGATGTTCAAATCGATCGTGGATGGACCATTGATCGCTTTCCATTTACCGATCAGGTTGATTTCCGGTTGTGGCTTCGGAATATCCTCCGTTGCAGGAGTCGTGTTCTCGGACGATGGAGCGGTCTTCGCGTCCTGCGGTTCGAGCGCGTCGAGCATCCGCTTGGCGACTGCGTCCTTGGGTTGATTTTCCACTACGACTTTCAATGCACGGATCGCGGAATCCTTGGAGCCGATCACCAGATAGTGATAAGCGAGTACGAATGCGGAAGCAGGGTTTTTCGGGTTTGCTTTGCAATAGGATTCCAAGGCGCGAAGTTGTTCCGTGTATTTGTCGGTATCGCCGTACAGACTGCTGAGCGTCGTCCAATCCATTCCGGGGGCTGAGGCCAACAAGGAATTGAGTGCGACTGCGGCACCGCTGTAGTCACCCGTTGCAAAAAGAGCGAGCGCGCGGACCTCATGCACAACCGGATCGCCACCATTCTTGCGTAATGCAGCATCGAATGACTGGACGGCTCCCGAATAATTTCCGCTCTTGAAAGCTTCCAAGCCTGCGTCGAAGTCGGAGAACGATTGCTGAACTTCGTTTGTTACTTGAGGTGCTGCAGAACTTGTTGCCGTCACATCGGAGCCAGCGCTGTCGGCATCCGCCGTGATGTAGTTGTTGACGACCACAGGCTGTGAGTAATCGTAGGGAACCGAAGCTACGGTTCCTACCGCCGGTGTCGCATAGTACGGATTCACAAACGCAGTGCTGTTCCAAACCGAGTTGGTCCATGAACCCAAGCCCCAACCCACGGCACCCCAAACCACGGGCGAGTACCAAGAGCTACCCCAGTAACCGTGCCAACATCCGTTGTACCAACCGTGATAATG
Source organism: uncultured Pirellula sp. (assembly GCA_964464255.1). Lineage (GTDB taxonomy): Bacteria > Planctomycetota > Planctomycetia > Pirellulales > Pirellulaceae > JBKCUI01. The sequence goes on along the minus strand of CAYXFO010000246.1, from coordinate 976 downwards.
CGGGTTGATGCAGTTGTTATGCCAAGAGTTCTGCCAATTGCCGTTCCCCCATTGGTTCCCCCAGTTGTCCCAACCGGGTCGATCCCATGCGGGGCGATTGTAGATGTTGTTCGACCAATTGTTGTTATTGATGTTGATGTTGTTGAAGTTGTTATTGTTACCCCAGTTGCCGTTGCCGGTTCCCCAGTTGTTGTTTCCGTTGCCGGGTCGGTTCCAATCGGGACGATTCCAATTGTTCCCACCATTCCCGTTCCCACCATTCCAGTTGCCACCTCCCCAATTACCACCAGTACCCCAGTTACCGCTTCCGCCGTTGATGGGGCGATTGTTCAAACCGGGGAATGTTCCTTGACCACCGTTGCCAGGACGGTTGGGGCGATTGCCTCCAATCACTGGTGGAGCGGGCTTGGTCGTTGGTCGGTTACCGAAGTCAGGCCGATTACCGTTGCCGCCGCCGCCAATGTTTCCAGGGAGTGGTTGCGGTCTCTGGCCACCGATGGATGGACGATTGCCTCCCTGTCCATTCCCGCCGCCGATTGGGCGATTGATGCCCGGCGCAGGCTTGGTTGCAATGCCGCTATCGCCTGGAAGTGGACGAGGTCGATTGGTGGATGGCATGTTGGGCATCTGGAGGTTTGGGCGGTTGCCCGGCTGATTTCCACCAAGATTCCCGCCCGGTGCTGGTCGATTGGTCGGGATTCCCACATTGCCGTTGGGACGCGATGTGGGAGGAAGTTTATTGGTTCCTCCCATCCCGAGTGACGGACGATTCATTCCCATGTCGGGTCGTTGCTGAATACCGGGAGTTGGACGAGTTTGGGGTGCGGGACGGTTAGCTCCGACATTGGGCATTTGGGCCGAAGGGATATTGGGTCTCGAGATATTCGGCGTGCTCGGTCGAGAAGCGTTGCCAAACGATGGTCGGGACTGCGGCATCTGGGGGACTGCAGCGGGTCGCGATTGAGGCATGCTGGGT
>CAYXFO010000245.1:0-7008 GCA_964464255.1 uncultured Pirellula sp. | reverse complement strand
AGAGTTTCCAGTCGATGGTCCGGGGGTCGTCCCCTTGGCTAAACGGTCGATATTCGCTGAACTCCACTGAGAAGCCATGCAGCGGGCTACGGTGCATACCTGCGTTGAGGCCATCGACCAATGTTTTCGCCCGCCAGGGAAGATCCTGGATCGCCATTAGGGTTTTCATGTCGATCCATGGTTCGCGAGGTGACTGCAGTTGGCTCACGGGCGGACTTCCTCGAGAAGTCGAGCAATGCAATCTTCGACCGTGACTCCTTCGGCTTCCGCCTTGTAGGACATCAGGATGCGATGCCGAAAGACGGGTGCAGCCAGGGCGCGAATGTCGTCATGACGGACATGGGATTGCCCGTTGATCAGCGCTCGAGCCTTGGCACCCAGGACGAGCATCTGTGCACCGCGAAGTCCTGCCCCCCACGTCACCCACTGATTGATGAAGTCGGGAACTTGTTCTCGTCCGGCTCGAGTTGCGGCGGCCAAGCGCACGGCATAGCCGGCGACTTCCTCGGCGATCGGCATGCGGCGCACGAGTCCTTGGAATCGAAGGATGTCCTCGCCCGTGAAGAGAGGTTCGATCTTCTGTGGCGTGCGGCTGGTGGTTTCGAGGACGACTTGCAGTTCATCTTTGTAGGGCAAGTAATCGATCAAGACATTGAACATGAATCGATCGAGCTGCGCTTCGGGAAGAGGGTAGGTTCCTTCCATCTCGATCGGGTTTTGAGTCGCTAGAACAAAGAAGGGTTCTGGGAGCGGATATCGTTTACCAGCGGCGGTGACTTGATGCTCCTGCATCGCTTCGAGGAGAGCTGATTGTGTCTTTGGTGGCGTGCGGTTGATTTCGTCGGCAAGGATCACGTTAGCGAAGATGGGGCCTCGTAGAAATTGCAGGCTACGGCGTCCCTCGACTTCGGCCAGAATCTCGGTTCCGGTGATGTCGGCTGGCATAAGGTCTGGTGTGAACTGGATCCGTTGAAAGTCGAGGTGAAATACTTGAGCGACGCTTCGGACCAAGAGAGTCTTTGCTAGTCCAGGGGCACCGGTGATCAAACAATGAGTGCCGGAGAAGAGACAGATCAGCAGCTGTTCGATGACCGGTTTTTGACCGACGATGACTTTTGCCAGTTCCCGTTCGATATGGGTTCGACCTGTCTGCAGTTGCTCGACGAGTTGGGCATCTTCATGTTCGGTATCAAGTTGTTGCATCGATGGGGTCTTTGTGGAGTGGATGTCGGAAATCTGGGTCTGCGAAGTGTAGGTAGGATTCAGTGGGTCATAGCGTAGGTCACGATATTGATCCCCATGGGATAAGCTTTTTTGACGGAGAACTCCTCGAAGTACCAAGGGTCTTCTCCTTCGCGTTCCCAGCCATCGCCCAGATCGGTATTGTGGCAGATGAAGACCATGATTCGGCCTGCATCGTCATAGATCGCGCGATAGTGAGGGATGCTCGTATCGGAACCAGGGCGATACTCCCAAAAGACGCCTGATTGTCGCCCTTGCCAAGCAGCGTGAATCGAAGGAAGTTGCGGCTTTTCTTTCAGGTCGTAGACGCAGTGGAAGATTTCATGTTCGAGCGGAACCTCTTGCGGTTCTCGATCCGGAAATACCCGTTTGATCTCTTGGTAGAAATTCTCGTACTCCTCGTCGCCCCAGAAGTCATCGACTAGGAGAAAGCCTCCTCGGAGCAGATAGCTGCGGAGGGCTTTGACTTCGTCTTCATGGAACATCAAAGCACCCGGTTCGATGATGTAGATGAACGGATAATCGAACAGGCGAGGGTCGTTCAATTGGAGAACGATCGGCTCGGGGTTGACCTTGAGGGTCGTGAGTTGTTGAAGCCGCAGCGAGAAGTTGAGTTCACTGTCTCGAAAATCGGTAGCCCAGCCATAGCCGCGACGGTAGGGATGGTTGTCGTATCGGATACGAACGAAGGTGAATGTATCCTTGATAAACTTCGGGTCGACTTCCCAGCTCGGAACTTCACCGCGGCCGGCCCCTTGCCAATCTCGATTTCTGGATCGTCGCATCGGGCCTTGGGCAACGGCCCAAATCGCGAAGCCGATCCATGCTAAGCATGCGATCATCGCTACCGTGGGCAAAATTCGACGTGCCATCCTGTGGCTTTCTACGTTTCAAAAAAGAGGGGAAGTCATCGTCGCGGGAGACTGACGATAGGAACAGGACGAACCGACTCGATTGTGTGCGGTTACGGGGGCTGAGGCAAGTATTTCCATGAAGAAAGAGATCAAAACAGGGTGTTTACCCGCTCGATCATCGGCTATTGATCTTTTTTGAGAGTTCTGGGATCGCCGGGTGTTTACGATCTAATTGTTTCAGTTTGCGAAGGCTTTGGTCGGCATCTTCCCATTTCCCAATTTGGATTTGACGATTGATCTGCCGGATCCTGGTAATCGCATCATCAGGTTTGTATTGCAGATAGAGTGAAAGGTGTTTCATCTCCGAATCGGGATCTCCGGCCTCGCTCGCGATGTCTGCCAGCAGAAGTGCAGTTGCTGACGGGGTGCGGTTGGATTGCAAGGCAACCGAATCGGTCGCGCGACGACAAAGGACTGCGTGCGTTTTTGGAAAAGCCTTCTTGATGAACACTTCTCTGGCCAGACTGTACAGTATGTTCGCGTTATCTGGAAAAATCTCGACTGGGACAGATTCATCCTCAAATTGCGAACTCATGAGTCGACCGATGTCGATCGAAGCTGCAGGAGAGCTTTGCAATGTGGATTTCCATAGCCGAATCCGATCCTCCTGAGATAGGCAATCATTGAAAAAGATGGCTGCCGAGGTCAACAGTTGCGGCAGATGACCGCTGGTTCGTTGCACGACAGGAGCGAATGTAGCCAGCTCATCTGCCGAGCAATCCAAGCTGGTATGAATATTCCCCCAGAGCGCATGCCAGTCCAGAGGTGATTGCGCTCTTGCCTTCGCGTAAAGGGAACTGGCTTTGCGAATCGATTCCAATCTGGTTTCGCCGCCGATAGAGCGCAACCAAGCTTCTCGATTTGCATCATCCACGCGATCGTAAGCGAGGCGAATGATGAAGGGGTCCGTTTCGGTCCATGAGAGTCTTGGGTCCGATTCGGGCGTTCGGGATTTCCATTGCTTTCTGCGATCATCAAAGCAAATACTTTTTGCTGCCAGTCGCATGAGATAGGGTGAATCGTCGATCGTGACTCCACTTTGAGCTGCTCGTTCGATCAATTTTTCAACCCGGTTGCCCTCCCGATCCTCGATTCCAAGTTTGTCCTGCCGCTGGAATTCCTCATCGAGAGATTCGGCTACTGCGAGTGGAATCGCGGCCTGTCTGCATTGATTGAGTATCAGCATGCAACCAAGCGCAACAACCAGCGATGCGATGGTGACAAGCCATGACGGCCGAGTTTCCGAACCGGTGCGCTCCTTTTCAGTTTCTGAGCCAGCCTTTTTCTTGTGCTTGAGTTTCTGAATGATCCTGAGCGATTCGGGGCAGCCACCCAATGCGGCGCCCATGAGCAAAGCTGCAGGAATGTAAACCCCCGGCAGGATCATCGCGAAGTCGACTGTGCTGTGCATGCTCTGGCTGAGCAGTAGAAACATGCCAGCTGTGAGCATGGGAGCGAAGTCTGAGAACCTTCGGGATACATAGATCGAACGGAGGGAATAGAAACAGCCGACGATGGCGGCTGCAATCGCGATGACCCCGAGATAACCGATCGTGACGATCGCTTCGCAGTAGATACTCTCAGCGTGATAGAACCAGCCTGTCGATGAAGGTCTCTGAAAGGGTAATGAAGAGTAGTGGAAAGTGCCCAGTCCACTCCCGAGCCATCCATAGAAGAGAGCCGCTCGCCAACTGATATTCCAAATGTACAGTCTGCCTCCAACCGCTTCGGTTTCCATGTCGATTTCGCCAAGGCTTTCGAATCGAGTTGAAACCTGTTCATCCAATTGGAAAAAGACCATCAATCCGACCGCCAAAGCGGCTACCAGTAAAGCCCCAACGAACGCAAAGTTCCGATGCTTGCCTGGTAGTATCAATATGGCGGTTGCGAGTCCGGCAGCGATCGCGGAGACCGCCGCGCCGCGCGAAAGCGAGACAAAGACCGACGTCGCAATCCATGCAACTGCAAGTATCGAAGCGATTTGAATCGCATCGAGTTTTGCCAAAACTTCTCGAACCACGGCAAATGGCCCAGCTTCCCATGCGCCATGCCATTCCCGCTGCGCACTGTGACGCTTGCTTTTCCAAGCTCGATGGAAAGTCCAAATCGCGAACCCCCAAGCCGCAGCGAGTGAGACATTCAGGAATGCACCAGCCGAATTCTTGGACACAAAGGTCGCAAACGAGTTACCGCTCATCCCAATCCATTGCCGAGATCCAGGAATCAAGGCGTTGAGAATCCCCAACAAGGCGATCACTATTCCCAGAACAACTGCAAATCCGAGCAAGATCGGGTAAAGGTTCCTACGCGAAAAAAGTGAACTACCAATCCATACCAATAGTCCCGCTAAAAACAAACTCCCCGCCGCCCCTCGACTGGTCATCGGCTCGACACTCATCGACAGTTGTTTCAACTCTTCCGGAACCCCTCCCAGAGCGCAATGCTCCTTCGGGAGTTGCTCAATCGCGCTAGCATTGTTTGAGACCATCCCCTCGGTGATGGCTGCTGGTGCCGATGCTTTCCCCAAGGCCCAACGCTGTATGGCAACCGAAGGCGGGCAAGAGAGGCTGCTGCTCTCCCACGTGTACAGGGGCTGAGATTGCAATAGCCCCAATCCACCCAAGGCAAACAAGGTCCACGACAGTGCGTTTGGCGCTGCGCATTTTTCGCCAAGTGCAGCCGTGATCGCAACATGAAGAGCCATGAAGCCGGATAATGCTATTCCAAGTGCAAAAAGAATCTGCTGGGCTTGCCAAGTCGCAGACCCGTACCAACTGGGCGCCAGCAGCATCATGACGATGGCTAGTGCTTGGACAACGAGGGCAGTAAAGAGAGTCAGACGTATTGAGCGGGGTTCGAGTACTTGCATGAGGTGAGGCGTGTGCGAATTTCTGGGCTTTGCGTAATCTCTAGGTTACTCTGCATCCCATGCTCCAACAACAATTCACCTGGCCTGGCCCCAACGCTTACTGATGAATAATCCGCAACGTTGTGAATTTCCGGAAGAACTTTCGCGTGCGGAAAAATTAGGTAATCCAGTCGTCGTCGGCACAATCGTTAAATTCGAACTCCCTCATCTGGCGATAAACCAAACCGGTTAGGCGTATTGAGTGGCCCGCACGTGGAATGCTTTCATTCCACGTTGACAGATTCAAACCAACGGGGGAATCGTCGATGGTCGTCGATGAACAAGTAAGCCAACGTGACGGCAAGATGACCGAAGGCAGACCTACACGCAAGTGTTGGATTGCGGTTGTGATGATTGCGTCGGCTCTGGTGTCGTCCACAGGTTGTACGGCGTGGACGGGTGCTCAGCAATCGTGGCAATACAATCGCTACTGGAATGATGGCATGATGAGCTATCGCCAGAAATGCATGGCGACCAAAGCATGGCACAGTCGCAAGCACTGCTATGTCAATCAGAAGTATTTGAAAGACTACTCTCGCGGTTTTAAGGCGGGCTATATGGATGTCGCCGCAGGACGCGACGGATGCACTCCTGCGTTTCCACCCAGGGAGTACTGGGGATGGAAATACCAGTCCAGCGAAGGCCAAGCACGCGTTGCTGCTTGGTTCTCCGGTTATCCACAGGGTGCGATGGCTGCAGAGAAAGAAGGGGTTGGAAACTGGACACAGATTCAAACGTCCCGCGGGATACAAAACGAGTATGTCGAACATGGCCGGATGCCGACTGAGTACAACGGCATCTATCCGGTCCCACCCTTCGATCAGAATTTTCAGTCGGCGATGCCGAACGCTGAGGTCCTGAACGGGGAAGTCATTGAAACAACGATTATCGAGGGAACTCCGGAGCAGCGCGTCCCACCGACGAGTTTGCGAATTCCGTAATCCCTGCACACGCCCTTCCTTGAGATCGCTACCGGCGATTTCATCACGCGATTGAGCATACGCGACCCAAGGTTTGCGAGGAAATTGAAATGTCCCAAGGATGGAATCGATACATGAAGGCAGGACGTGCAATTGGGAGCCAGGTTTCCAGGGTGAAACGCCTTTGCTGGATCGGTGTTGCGATCTTAGGCGGAGGATTGAGTTCCGGTTGCTCGACGATCACTCAACCGATCTCGGGAATTCCAGCCCAGCGTCTACCACCGCAATTCCTCGCGCAGTCCAAAGCCAATCTTGTTCCATTGGATCCATCGCGACTGGCCCAGGAACCACCGCGTGATTATCTCCTGGATGAAGGGGATATACTCGGTGTGTATATCGATGGGATTCTGCCCTACAATCCTCCCGACCGACCGCCTGAACCACCCCCCGTGAACTTCCCTGAAGCGGACAGTCAACTGGATCCGTCGCTCGGCTTCCCCGTTGCGGTCATCAATGACGGGACAATTCAGCTACCGCTACTCGCGCCGATCAAAGTCAAAGGACTCACGGTCGATCAGGCACGAGAACTGATTCGCAAATACTACCTTGATGCCAAGATCCTCACTGACTCGGATCGCTTGCGACCGATCGTTACGCTTCTCAAGGAGCGGACATACAACATCGTGGTCGTTCGTCAAGACATCGGTGGTCAGTTGGGGCAGGCACAGCAAGGTGGTCGCGGTGGTGGCAGGGCTGGCGGCGTTGGTGGCGGCTTCGTACGGGGGTCTGATTTCAGCGCCCAGGGGAGCTTGCTGAAACTCAAGGCCTACCAGAACGATGTACTTCACGCACTGATGTCGTCGGGTGGACTGCCAGGATTGAACGCTAGAAACGAAGTCAAGATTTTGCGAGCATCGAAAGCGGACCAAAGGAAACGGGATGCATTCATCCAACAGTTTTATCAGCAGTACTATTGCAACCCAGATCCATGCGGATGCCCTCCGCCAATTCCTGATGACCCCAC
>CAYXFO010000244.1:0-7033 GCA_964464255.1 uncultured Pirellula sp. | reverse complement strand
ATCTCGCGGATGAGCGAGTCGATCGATAATTCAGTCCCAAGCATGTTCGTCCCGTGGGATTACGAATTGCGCAGTTGTGAAAACAGGCGAGCATACGGATGAATCGAGGCCCTCGCCCTCGATGCCGGGACCTCCGATTCGGCCTCATCCGATCTCGGTGCCCCTGAATTCGGTGCCCCTGAATTCGGAGTACCCTCTTCAACGAAGATCATGTCGCGATCATCCCCTAGAGGACCAGCAGCTTCCTCTTTGAGATGGCTGTAGGATGTTCCTGAATCCTCGCGACTTGGTTGGTAGTAGCTCCCCATCGCGGCCAATTCCGGCGACTCGACAATCATATCGTTATCGTCGTAGATCTCGTCGGCGTAGCCATCGCCAATCGTGTCGTCTTGCTCTTGCTGAGTCGAGTTGGAATCTCGGTTGAGATCTGTAACCAAATCTCGCATTTCATCCTCGATCTGCCGTTCCAAGACTTCGAATCCATTTCCATTGCCAGTGAAAACATTCCCCCGGATTCCTTGTTGTGACGATGCCTTGGTCTCCGTCTCCGAACGCTTGGGCTCAAGCTCGAAGAAACTCTCCGCTTCCGGATATGCATCGACAGCATGGATCCCCTGAACCTCTTCGAACATCAATACATCGTGGTTGAGGTCTCCCAACGCGATGCCGGAAAGGGTTTGATACTCACCTAGGGACTGAACTGGAATCTTGAACTCGTCATCATAGCCGCGAGTAAAGCTGGACAGCAAGTTGGAAGTGATGTCGTCGCTGCCAACTCGCTGTTGTGTCGAAGTTAGTTGATTGACTAGGGCAGGCGCGGAACGTTGGGAACCAGGTCCTGCACTGACACGCGACGGGTTTTCAAGGTCGACATCGGCAGCTTCGCCATCGTCATTACCATCGAGTGATCCGAACTCGATACCTTGGCTCTCGGGTTCGTCGAACTCGTCGTATTCGGATTCGCTGTCCGAGGAGCTTCTCAAATTCGGAGCAGGGTCGCTCCATGGATTCGGCAACTGCTGCAGCATCGACCATGCATATCCCACAACTGCCGCATTGATCGGGCGTATCTTTTCCTTGGCACCCAACAACAGCGCTTGGTCGGCAACTTGATCGATCAAACGTGGAATACCATCCGAGGCTCGGAATATAGCCTCGAGTCCGTCAGGCGTTAGAATGCTTTCCCATTTTTGGCCGCACAATTCGATTTTATGCTGGACGTAGCGATTGCTTTCTTCGTGATTGAGCGGAGTCAGATAGCATCGAGCCGCCAATCGCTGATTGAGCGACTCCATCTGAGGATGCGTCAATGTTTCTTCAAGTCTAAGCGTGCCGCACAGGACCAATCTCAAACGGGGTACTCCCGCGTGAACGACATTGGTCAGGATACGCAGCTCTTCAAGCAATTTGATCGACAAGGTCTGAGCTTCATCGACGATCAACACCAAGCCGCTGGACCGGTTTTCCTCGGATGGGTGCAGCCGCTCGAGAAGACTCAATCGCAATTCGCCCTCTGAATCGGCACGGCAAGGAAGCCTCAACTCATAGAGCAAACTTTGCAACAACGCTCGACGTGTGATCAACTGGGAACTGGCCAGCGTGATGACCTCGTAGTTCCTCGGAATGCTCGCGGCGATCCGCAAGCAGCACATCGTCTTGCCGAGCCCAGCCCCTCCGAATATCGCAACCGGTCCTTCGCATCGCTGCACTGCCCGCGTGACCGTTTGGTACGCAGCCTCAATGCTGGACGCCGGGTAGTAGCGATCCAAAGTTGGAACGGTTAGGAATGGACGCTGATCGAAACCGTAAAATGATTCGTACATCCTTGCACTTCCGTAGAAAATGCTAGCACAACAAGAGTCTATCCAAAGACTCCTAGGTTGTCGTGGCATCGGCCAGTAGCTCGACGACGCATTAGCCTATCCGTCATATTAGGCAAAGTTTATCCCTTCGGCAGAGTGGCTTCTTTTTGCCACTTCCAGAAGGCGTGCGCGCTGAAGATCGCCAGCGCAATCCAAACACAAAGGAAACCGTACCACCGCGTTCGATCGATCTTTTCCCCATCCACCCAAACACCCAGGATGAATTGGATGGTTGGACCCAGGTACTGCAACATCCCCATGATGACCAGCGGGACTTTTTTCGAGGACGCAGCGAACAGCAGTAGCGGTACGGTCGTCACGGGACCGCCGAGCGCCAAGAGTCCCCAGGTGTTGGGAGAGTATTGAAAATCGGGTTGCTGAAAGACGCTGGCCAGGTAGATCATCGCGATCGGAGTGAGGATAGCCGTTTCTAGACCAAGACCCGCGATAGCTGGCAAGTGGGTTTTCTTCTTGACTACGCCATAGACAGAAAACGATGATGCCAACACGAGCGATACCCACAATCGTTCGCTCGCAGTCGCACTGATGCCGATACCGATTGCCGCGATGATGACTGCGATGACTTGGACCGGAACCAGTCGTTCCCGAAAAACCATCACACCGATTAGCACGCTGAACAATGGATTGATGAAGTATCCCAGGCTGACATCGACGACCGCTTCGTTATTCACACCCCAAATGAAGACGAGCCAATTGATACTGATCAGCACTGCTGCGAGTCCCGCCATCAGCAGTCGCGAAGGCTCGCGAAAGGCGTCCCGGATATCGCGCCACTGCCCGATCCAGGTGACGCACAGAACGAGCGTCACCAGGGACCAGAAGATGCGATGGCAGATAATCTCCTGCGCATCGACGTGTTTGAGATGCTTCCAGTACAGAGGAAAGATGCCCCACAGGGCGTAGGCGGTTAGCGCCTGGAGATAGCTCAATCGATCCTCATGTTTACTTGCCCATTTGGTCGGCTAGGAAGCCAGCGTTGTAGATACTTCGCATGGCTTCGAGCACACCCGCGATGTGGACCGCGACCGCCCGACCTTGTCGATCGGAATAGTAGAAGTCGCTCGTCAGGCTTTCGATGTTTCCATCAAAGATGATACCGACCATCGCGCCATCGCGAGAAACAACCGGCGAGCCAGAGTTGCCACCGATGATATCGGCGGTGCAAACGAAGTTAAACGGTACATCCCCTTGGAGTCGATCCTTGGCGGCATGCCAGCTAGCTGGCAGCACCCATGGATCTTTCGCCAGGTGGCTCTTTTCGTGGTCGAAGGAACCGCCCAGGGTCGTGTAGGCAGGGACGGTGCCATTGCTTTCGTAGCCGGAAACAACCCCGTAGGAGAGTCGCAAAGTAAACGTCGCATCGGGATAAACGGAATCGCCACCGAGCGCGAACTTGGCCTCGGTGATTTTCGCATACGCCTGGCGTTCTTGTTCATCGAGGCTATCGGCAACTTCACGCAGCTTTCGATACTCGGGTTCCATCGCGCGAACCAATTGCACGAGAGGGTCGTTGGACTTGCTGATCGCATCGAAGCCTTGCTTGGAGAGCGCCTTGCGACCTTCGGCAGTCTTGAGGGTCGTATTCGCAATGATTTCCGCCGCGCGGTCCTTGGGGCTCTTGCCTGCCAAGGCTGCTAGAACCAGCGGATCGTTGCCGCCTCGATCATCGATCATGCGCGACAACTCATCGGCGAGTTGAATCCGTTCGAGGTCGTCGTAGACCGGCACATCGGAGAATATCTGCTGTTCGAGGCTCGCGCGAGCGCTGTCACGAAACTCGCGAAGACGCTCGGCGCTCGGCTTGCGATCCTCGGCTGCCATCAAAACAATTCGTTCCGCAAATCCATACAACTGCGTCCGCAGGGATGCCGATTGAGTCAATGTTTCCTTGCGCTTGGCTTGCACGTCGCGAATGGTGCCCCAGGCTTTCGCGAGGGGAGCCCACTTGGGATTCGATGACAATCGACTGAGCATCTCCTGCTCTTCTCGTTTCTTGCCAGCTACAAAGCTTGGATCCTGGATCCCAGAGAGCATACCCGTGTAAGCCTTGCGCGAATTTTGGATGCCGAACAAATCATCGCGGCTTCTTCGGAGTTGCTCGGGCCCCGCCAGCCCGTATTGCTGGAGAAGGACTTCCTTGCGGCGAAGAAGATTCATCGTCCGCGGCATAGCTTGGTCCCGTTGGAATTCGACAGCATCCGACGTGAGGATCCGTCGCGTGCGGCCAGGGTTGCCCGAAACGAACACCAGGTCCCCTTCCTTTGCTCCGTTGGGATCCATCTTCAAGTAGTGATCGATCTTGGCCGGTTTCCCATCTTCATACACACGGAACAGCGTGACATCGAGGCAGTACCGAGGGTATTCGAAGTTGTCGGCATCGCCACCGAAGAAGGCCGATGACGCCTCCGGAGCCCATACCAAGCGTACGTCGGTGTATTTCTTGTAGCGATACAAGTGATATCGACCACCACCGTAGAGGGTCACTATGTCGCTGCGAAGTCCAGTCTTGTCCAACGACTCCTTCTCGATCTGAGCCATCGTCGCCTGCCGTGCCTTGCTCGCATCGGCCGGAGTCATGCTATCCTTTACCGATGCATTGACCCGGTCGGTCACATCTTCGATGCTGATCAGTTGGTTCAGTTCGAGATCCGTTGCGGGAATCTCATCTTCAAGCTTGGTGGCCAAGAAACCATTTTCGTTATAGTTCTTCTCTGCCGTCGACAACTTAAAGAGCGTGTCGGAGGCCACGTGATGGTTGGTCAGAACCAACCCATTCGAGGAGACGAACGAGGCCGATCCTCCGGTATTGAAGCGAACGCTCGAGAGCATTACGTGATCGAGCCACGCCTGTGTGGGCTCGAACTGATGCTTCGTCTTGAGTTGCTGTTTGGGGAGAGCATTGAACAGCCACATGCCCTCGTCTGCACTTGCAGGTGCGATCGCTCCCACCGAAGCGCTTACCAAGGCCGCTAAAAATGCACATCGAGGAAATCGGTTCATGATTGAAACTCGCATGAGAGGTTCCTTGTAGGGTGATCAAGGGTTGGAGGATCAACGGGTCATTGGGATCTAGTAATGTAACCGAGGCCGTGCAGATCGACGAGGCGATCAAGGGGCCGGAGTCGGGGGGCTTTCCCTGATTTTTCGCTTTAATTCCCGTGCAGCTTGAAATGCTATACGCCGGCGAGCAAGTCGCGGACTTGTCCGACCACCTCCTCAGGGGCCTCTTCCATGACATAGTGCCCGACATCGCGCAGCTCGAGCGTCTGAGCCTCAGGCCAGACCGATTGAAACCGTACCAAACACTCTGGGCGGAAACACCAGTCCTTCATCCCCCACACTAGCCGTATCGGCAGATGCTGCAGTTTGGGCAGATTCAATTCCAGGTTCTTTAGCACTCTATAAGTCGGATGTAGAGGCGATAGGGGGATGTCTTGAACGAACTGGTCGATCCCGATCCGATTGGCAGGACTGTCATAGGGAGCGAGTAATCCGTCAGACACTTCGTCCTCCAAACGAGGCAATCGATGGATCGCCATCCTGGTTGCAGCTAACGCGAATGCGTTTCCGTATCGAATGGCCCACGACCCCAAAACCGGCAATCGGCATGCTGCAATACGCATCGGGATGTAAGGCGGGACGAATGCCCCCGTATTCAGCACGACCAATCCCGCCATGCGATCAACGCATTGCAGCGCCGCCCCCAGACCGATCGCACCGCCCCAATCATGAACCACCATGACAATGCGTTGCAAGTCCAGCGACTCGATGAAACCCACCAACCGATCGGTGTGGTTGCTCAGTGTGTATCGATAGTTTTGCGGCTTGGAACTGTAACCGCATCCCAACTGATCGATTGCAATCGCGCGATGCGTAGGTCGAACAGCCTCCACGAGGGATCGATAGTAAAACGACCATGTCGGATTGCCATGAACCGCGAGAACGCATGGGGCTGGCCTTCGATGCGATTCGTCGGCGACGATCTCTTTCTTGGGACCCTCGTCGATATAGTGAAGGCGCATACCATAGGGCATGGACCAATATCGAGATTCGAATGGGTAAAGACTGCGCCACGACGCATCGATGGAAGCGATCATGTTCGACTCGCGCGGATGTCTTCGTAAGACCGCAAGGCATACGGCATTCCAACGTAATCCAAGAGCCGGCATACGGACCGAAGAGCAACTCCAAAACCATCCGGTCCGCTGAAGCCGCCGAACTGGCCGCCACCTTTGAGGTGTGGCTCCAAGTCGATGAACAATCCGGGGATACCGCGTCCCTTCAGTCGCTCAATCAACGTTGGGTAGAACGACTTTAAGTCGCGAAAGATCGCCTCATGTCCGCTGTCGCCTGCGTCTGCAGGGACGAACGCTTTGAGGCTTTCCTCATCGACATGCGAAGATTTCGTGTCGGGACGCTTGTAATCTTTGACATGGATCCAGCCAAGTCCTGGTTTCATAGCATGGTATTCCTCCAATACCTGATCGGTCGACATCCCTTGGCAAACCAGATTGGCACCATCAAAAACGAGAACGAGTCCTGGATGGGCGATCGCTTCATGAATTTGCGCCAACAGCTTGCCGGTCTGTCCGACGAGATTGGCCTCGACTTCCAATCCGAATGTTAGACCATGGGAATCGCAAACGCGAACGATCTCGCCGATCTGGTCGATGGCTTGAGCCATGTGCGTCGCGATATCGCTTCCTCGCGGATGATAAAACGAGAAACCGCGAATCAGTTTGCAATGAAAGCGATTGGCCAACTCGCAAGCGCGTCGGACATCGCGAGCAAGATACTCTTTGAACGGCACAAATCGATTGCTGGTCCCATCATCGCTATCGATCAGCTTCACTTTGCCGATCGGGGAGCCGATCGATGAGACGCTCAGCCCGTATTCCTTTTGCAGGTTGAGAATCGTATCGATCGCTTCGGATTCGAGCTGCATCACGTTCTGAATGCCGGCTCCTGCATCGATGAAGCGGATCGTGTAGTATTTCAAACCCAACGCTGCGAAGGCACAGAACTGTTGCATCGCCGTCTTTTGGTTGGCTGCTTCGTCAGCGAGCCCACTGAGGAGTAACGGCGGCATGGGAGAGGGTTGCATAAGAAGCCTCGCTGGCTGGCTAAGGGTGCGTAACAGTGATCACCGA
>CAYXFO010000243.1:0-7039 GCA_964464255.1 uncultured Pirellula sp. | reverse complement strand
CGCTACGCCCTGATCATTGCGATTCCACGACAACGGTCTTTCGAACTATCTAGAGACACAGGTAAATCACCCAAAAGTTCGGTTCCTGTCCTGTCCGCAGGACCGCTTTACTTTCTACTTTCAACTCTCTTGGCTGTTCAGGGTTTTTCGTATTTCTGGCCAATTGCCCAGCCAAGAGCAAACCACGTGCAATGGGAACTCTCGCTGGCGTTCCGTTTGCCGGCCGGCCCGCACCTCTTGAAGTTCCACTATGTGGAACCATCGTGGCCAACGAAGGGGATTTTCGTGCTAGTGCCACCGACTATGTCACTTGAAAGCATCAAAACAAGGATCGATCAAGCGACGTCGATCTTGTACTTGTCTCGCTGTACGCGGCTACGCATGGAATTGGCCTGATCGTCGCCCAGGAATTCCTCCTTCTTGGGATCCCATTGCAATCGTCGCCCTAATTTCATTGCGATATTTGCCAAGTGGCAGTTGCTCGCGCAGCGATGATGGCTGTAGACATCCGAGATCGGTTGCGATCGATCTTTGACGCAGTTGAAGAAGTTTTGCATGTGTGTTGTCGGCTGCTTGTTGCCGTACAGTTTGTAGACTTCTTCGTCTAGCCACTCCTGATCAGACTTGGACATCGATTCGATGATCCGGCCTTTGAGTCCTCCTCGATTGACTCGGATCCGTTCGTCGGAGCCGTAGAGGATAAGTTCATTGACGCCGCTGAAGAGCCGAATCGATTGCCCAGTCGCATATCGGTAGTAGCAATGGAATTCGTGCGCAACATTAAAGCTGTTCGGGGTTTCGTTGAATGAACCAGCGCCCTCGACTTCGCTGGGTCCCGTGTTCTCAACCCCGAGAGCCCAAATGGCGATATCCATGTGGTGCACACCCCAATCGGTGACTTGTCCGCCGGAGTATTCTAGCCACCAACGAAAATCGAAGTCATGTCGCTGTTTGCAGTAGGGCACTTCGGGAGTTTGACCGAGCCACATGTCCCAGTCCAACTCATTTGGCACGGGTGTGTTTTCGAATGGCCCGCCGCGTACACCTTTCTCAACGCTCACCAGTGCATCCACTTTGCCACCGAGTCGACCGCTGCGGGCGAGTGCGACTGCCTTGAGGAACGCTTGATTGAATTCGGTGCGTTGCTGGGTGCCGACTTGGAAGACTCGACCCGTCTCTTCCATGACTTTGATGATTTGTTGCCCTTCGCGAATGGTCAATGTTAATGGCTTTTCGCAGTAAACGTCTTTGCCAGCTCGCATGGCATCGATTGCTATTTTGGTGTGCCAGTGATCGGGCGTGCCGATGGTTACCGCATCGATGTCCTTTCGTTCGAGCAGTTTGCGATAGTCTTGATAGATATCGAGCTTGGTGCCGCACCGATCGGCGAAGAATCGGGCGGAGCGGAGATTGACGTCTGCCACTGCGACCATGTTTCCCAGCTTCGCGGCCTGCAATCCGATCTCTGCGCCTCGCCCGGGATGGTCTCCCTTGCCTGTGTAGCGGTCGCTGTAGATGCTGGTTCCGATCGATGCGACGTTGATCTTGTCGTTTGCCGATTCCTTGCCCCAAGTATTTTTAAGGAACAGCGGTGCAATGCCTGCGGCTGCAACACTGGTTCCAACGAAAGAGCGCCGAGAGATATTGCGCGAATTCGACATGTCCGGAGTTCCTTATTCAATGCAAAAAAGGGATTCGTAGGTACGGAGATAAATGCGACCGTCAACCGCGATGGGGCTCGCTACCGCGAAACCCTCGAGATCGTTTTGACTGATGAGTTTCGGTTTACCATCTTCGATGCCACCTAACACAAATGTGACGGCATCTTCGCGGGTACAGTAAAGGTTCCCACCCGCGATTAGAGGCGAACTGCTATAGGCTTTGTTGCTTTTGGGGAGGCTTTCCTTCCAAAGGACTTCACCGCTGTTGGGTTCCATGCAAGTCACCACCCCTTTGTCCGAGAGAAGATACAGCTTGCCGTTATGGACGGCTGGGGTCGGCACATCCGAACCGAAATCGGCTCGCCAAGCGATTCGCTGTTCATCGGTCAGATTCGTTCGGCTACGAACCGCAGTGAGTGTCGATCCTCGCGCGTAGGGACAAAGGATGATCTCCCCTGCAACAACCGGCGAAGCGATCGAGCGGAAGTAACCATCGTTTTTTGGATTGAAGCCACCGAGCTTCCATAGGAGTTGACCATCCTTCGCTCGATGGGCCGTCACATGGTCGGCTCCCAGCGTTACGATCGCGGGCTTTCCATCGATCTCCGTCAGAGTCGGTGTGGTGTACGATTGATTGGCTTCTTCGCGAACATCGAGCCATCGATCGGCTTTCCAAACTTCTTTGCCAGTTTCTTTGTCCAGGGCTACCAGAAAACTTGGGCCCGTCTGCATGACCGTCACGACCACGCAACGATCGGTCAGGATGGGACTGGTGCCCAGATCCCACCATAGGGAATCCTCACCGTATTCGGACTGGATATTTATTTTCCAAAGGACAGCCCCATCTTGATCGAGACTCGCGAGATCGCCACTCTTGAAGTACGCGAACACCCTCTGGCCATCGGTGACAGCAGAGGAGTTTGCGCCACTGGCTTTGGCGTGCTTGCCAGGGCGTTCGTCACCTATCATTTGTTGCCATGCGATCTTGCCATCCCGATCGACCGCAACCACCAGATTCTTTTCATTGGCACCGAGAGTCATCACAAGGCGATCTCGAAAAACGATCGGTGTCGACGCTCCTCGTCCGCTTAATGGCAAACGCCATCGGATTCCGGACTTCTCATTCCAAGATGTCGGATATTTCCCTTCACTGGCGGTGCCGTTGCCGTTAGGCCCCCGCCATGTCGGCCATTTATCCTCCGCTCTGCCAGTCATGCCGATGCAGCCAATTAGGAGTACCACCAGACAAGCAATGCGAGCAACACGATTGCAGTGGCAACGAAGATCCATCGGTATTCCTTCTCGCAATATTCGACGAACGGTTCAAAGGGATCAAAAAAGCTTAGATGACTTGGTTCCGTTCGCAAGAGGTGGGTTTGCCGGGAGTGAAAGAATCGAATACAAACCATGTTTGCGTCTAGTTGTCCTCTAGACCGATCCCGATCCCTTGGTTCAGTCGAATACACGGTGCGATGATGGCTCGTTGGAGCGGCGTTTTTCCTGCAATTACCACACAGATGCACGAAGATGGATCGGTCGATATCGACGGGACCGCACGCCATGCGGAAGCGTTGATCGCTTCGGGAGTTACCGGGATTATTTTCCTTGGCTCCCTGGGTGAAAACCAAACTCTTCTTCCCAACGAGAAGCGATCTGTGATCGAAGCCATGGTCAGGGTGGTTTCAGGCCGCGTTACAGTTCTCAGCGGCGTTGCAGAAACCAGCACGCAAAGTGCGATCGATTACATTCGCCACGTCGAAAAGGTCGGTGGAGATGGGGTCATGTTGATGCCACCGATGCTTTACCGAGGATCGAGTGACGAGTCGCTGACGTTCTTCCGGCAGGTGACTCGGAACACGGGTCTTCCGATCATGATCTACAACAATCCGATCGCTTACTTCAATGATGTGACTCCTGCGATGTTCGAGCAGTTAGCTGACGAGCCGCGGTTGGTAGCTATCAAGGAGAGTTCCGGCGACACTCGCCGAATCACCGATATCCGCATCGCAGTCGGGGACCGTTATTCATTGTTCACAGGGGTCGACAATCTCATCCTCGAAGCATCGATCCTGGGGATCGAGGGTTGGGTTGCAGGTTCGGGGATCGCATTTCCGCAGGAGAATCAATACTTCTGGGAACTGACCCGATCCGGACGATGGGACGAGGCTCGCGCGATGTATCGCTGGTTCACGCCGCTACTGCATCTGGATGTGCACACAAAATTCGTGCAGTACATCAAACTGATGGTTCAGGAGTGTGGGCTGGGTCGCGAATGGGTACGTGCTCCGCGATTGGGATTGTCGGGTGAGGAAAGAGAACGGATTCTCAGGATCATCCATCGTGGGATCGAGACCCGGCCTACACTATCCAAGGCATAGAAGGCATAAACAAGGATGGCGGCACAGTTCTGTATCGGTATCGATTTAGGAACGACGAATTCCGTATTGGCATTCGCTCCGGTCGATGAGTCGGAGGCGATGATTGGTGTTTTGCCGATCCCGCAATTGACCTCGCCGGGCACGGTCGAGAAGCGACTGGGACTACCCTCTTTTTTCTACTTGCAAAAGCCTCTGGATTCAGCTCTCAGTGTGCCGGGCATCGTGAACAACCGAGGTGTCGTTGGGGAATACGCGCGTCGCATTTCTGCGGAACAACCTGAACGGGTCGTTGCGACAGCCAAGAGCTGGTTGTGCCATCAAGGGATCGATCGCACGGCTCCGATTCTTCCCTGGCAGTCCGACGCTGAGATCGAACTCATCTCACCGGTCGAGGCGAGCGCTGCATACCTCAGGCACTTGATCGCAGCCTGGGAATTGCAGTTTGCCGATGCTCCGTTTCGCGAACAACATGTCGTTCTGACGGTTCCGGCATCTTTCGATGTCGCTGCAAGGGATTGGACTCGACAAGCGGCGATATCGGCTGGTTTTCCTGATGATTTTGTCTTCCTCGAAGAACCGCAAGCAGCCCTCTACAACTGGGTTCATTCGCGTCACTCGACGTGGCGCAAAGAGTTGAAGGAAGGAGATATTCTCCTTGTATGCGATATCGGTGGCGGCACAACCGACATGACCTTGGTGAGAGTGGAAGCCTTAAGCGGCGAGATGACCTTGAATCGTTTAGCCGTCGGGAACCATCTCCTGATTGGTGGCGACAATATGGATCTCGCCTTGGCTCATGTGGCGAGCGAGCTGTTTGCTCAGAAGGGAGCGAAATTGAATGCTTGGCAGTCTTTATCGCTCTGGCATTCGTGTCGAACGGCCAAAGAAAAGTTGCTGGGACATGCACCGCCGGATTCGTATCCGTTAACCGTTTTGGGGCGTGGGAGCAAACTGATCGGCGGCTCGATCACTGCGTCCCTGGAACGATCTGCTGTTGAGCGGGCGCTGGTCGACGGTTTCTTTCCGCGTGTTCCAATCGATGCTCGTCCGGACACCTCAGCAATGAGCGGTTTTCAAGAACTCGGCTTGGAGTTCGCATCGGATACAGCGATCACTCGGCACCTGGCCGCCTTCTTGATGGACCATCAAGAGGATGTATTCAATAGCGATCGCGAGTTTCAAGTGAGCCATGTTTTGTTCAATGGCGGAGTGTTCAATGCCGAAGCGTTTCGAATGCGTATGATCGAGACCCTGGCCGCTTGGCATTCCAAGGTGGAACCACCCTGTGTGCTTGGCGGTGTGGAGGAATTGGATCAAGCGGTCGCTTGCGGGGCTGCTTACTACGCATGGTCGCGCAGGCATGGTGGGGTGCGCATTCGCGGCGGGACAGCTAGGAGTTACTACGTGGGAATCGAGAGCTCAGGACCCGCGATACCCGGTATGCCCCGACCGCTTCACGCGGTGTGCGTTGCCTCCCAAGGAATGGAAGAGGGAACGGAAACCGACGTGCCGAGTCGACCGATTGGGATCCAAGTCGGTCAACGCGCCCGATTTCGATTCTTCTCGAGTACCGTCCGTAAAGAAGACCGGCCGGGTACTACGTTGAAGGGATGGGACGAAGCGGAGTTGCAAGAAACCTCCCCCATGGAGGTTGAGCTTCCCAAACAAGAGGCCAGCCAGGGCATGGTTCCCGTTACGTTTCACACGCGGATCACTGAGCTCGGAGTCCTCGAGTTGTCATGCCAAAGCACACGATCACCGGATCGCTGGCTGCTCGAGATGAATGTTCGCGAATAACTTGTTCAAACAAGTATTTTCTACAAGTAGCCTACCCGAAAACCCAATCCACTGCGGCTAACGCGAAGGTTGCTGATGATTTCAGCGCACTCTTTGCGCGATGCCAGCCTACTTTGCATCCAGATTCTCAGAATCCAAATAGCATCGCATCCATTCTTCCATTTTTTCGAATGAAGTGTCCGATAGCTTGTGTCCTTCATGATGATTGAGCAACCCCAGTCGGATCGGCTTGCCCGACAGCCTCCATACTGGCAGTGCCGCTTCGATCAGCGTCCAACTGCGATCTCCATCTGCGGCACCCGGGCCGGACTCGCCGCCGAGTATCAAAAAGGGACGCGGAGCGATCATGCCAAGCAATTGATGATGATTGAGGGGGAATGACTCGTCATCAATGGCCGTAGATAGATACCAGGGAGCGTTCCAATTGGTGCTGCGAAACGCAATGCCACCTTCGCTTGCGGCCCCTGCTCGCACTCGATCATCAAACGCCATCAGATACAGAACTTCCTTCGCACCAAGCGAATGTCCAATGGCGCCGATTCGTTTTCGATCGACACACGGAATGCTTTCGAGAATATCTACCGCTCGCATCGCATCATAGAGCATCTTGGCCATCCCTTTCGTGTTGGGATGGCGTTTTCGATGTTGATTGACAGCGTCATCCAGTGACGTTGTATTTTGCCAAAGGAAGCAGCGAGGACAGAATACAACGTAACCTCTCGAGGCGAGTTTCAAACCAGTCTTTGCGGACTCCGAACCGCTGACGCCAGCGATCTCATCGATCGATGCATTGGTGGTCGGATGGAGCGCGACGATTGCAGGAAAAGCCGATACGCTTTGTGGCGCGGAAGCGGGATAAAGAAGATACCCTTCCACCCACAAGCCAGGCTCGCACTCGTAGCTCACCAACTGACGAGTAATTGCCGGACGCGTTGCATCAGCACTCAGTGGATTGAGTTTCTCTGCTCGGGCAACCAGCAGCGTCTCGGTCGAAAGCACCTCGAGCTTGATTAGCGGACGCGGGTCAGGCATCGGTCCAAGAAACTCAAACCACTTTTCTCTCAGTAATTCGCGTTGAACCAACCAGGGCGTCCAACCAGAAATCTTTCTCAAGTGAACATCGACGCTAGAAGAATCGCCATCATCGGACGCGACTAGGAGAGGAGCCAAAGTGCCAGGACGCTCTAGCTCATAGCTCAAAGG
>CAYXFO010000242.1:0-7086 GCA_964464255.1 uncultured Pirellula sp. | reverse complement strand
AAAATACGCTCTTCGGTAAGAGCAATCTTAGCGTCGATCGCTCATCTCATGCACCATGTCCACCAGGGCGATCACATTCTCAACCGGTGTTCCAGGCAAGATACCATGTCCGAGATTGAAGATATGACCCACTCGTCCTGCCGCCTGCGACAAAACGTATTGTACATGCTCTCGAATGGTTGCGATGTTGGAGAACAGTACGGTTGGGTCGAGATTTCCCTGAACGGCTCGATCTGCACCCGCCATATCCCAGCCGACGTCGAGCGGCACTCGCCAATCGAGTCCTACCACGGTCCTGGCATCGCCTCGAAGAGATGCAACCAGCATCGGATTGCCCGTCGCGAAATTGATCACGGGAACATTGGGGACGATCGATTCGAGCAATCGATGCATATGGGGCAAAATATGGATTCGGTAATCATTGGGGGACAAACACCCTGCCCATGAATCGAACAACTGGACAACTTGAGCTCCGGCTACGATCTGAGAGTTCAAATACATCGCGATGGAATCGACCAGCTTCTCCATAAGAACCTTCCAGGCCGCTGGATCGTTGTACATCAACGATTTTGTATGGACGTAATTGCGAGAGGATCCTCCCTCGATCATGTAGCTGGCGAGTGTGAATGGCGAACCGGAGAACCCGATCACCGGAATATGCGGGGGCAATGCCGCCCGTGTCTGGCGAACCGTCTCGGTCACGAACTCGAGCGAGTCGATCGTCGTCAACGGATGAACGCGATCGATCTCCGCAGCGGCTCGGATCGGATTGTGAATGACCGGGCCGTCCCCTTGCGTGAACTCCAAATGAAAGCCCATCGGCTCGAGTATGGGCAATAGATCCGAAAAGATAATCGCGGCATCGACGCCGAGTTTCTCAACTGCAGTCACCATCACTTCAGCGCAAAGGTTTGGGTTCTTCACCAAATCCAAAAAACCAACCTTATCGCGCACCGCGCGATACTCGGTCATGTACCGACCTGCTTGACGCATCAACCAAACCGGCGTGACGCTGGTTGGCTGGCGATAACAGGCTTGCAAAAAAGGGCTCGATGCAAGGGCTGCACCCATGCGATCAAGCTTCCTGGGTGTCGCATCTGCGAGAGCAAAGCGTTTGGCCTTCAAGATGCGATGGCACTTATCCGCTGCGGCTTGTACGAGATGCCCCATCTTATTCGGTGTCGCTTCGATATCGACCGGCAGATTCAGATGCTGGAGCATCTCGGAAGTGGTGGGTCCGATCGATGCGACGACCATTCGGTCGAGCGCCGTTCGCATTTCCGTCTCGCATCCCAGATCGGATGCCATGCGCAGCAAATTCACCGCTTGATGGGCGCTGGTCAGGAGAAGGCAATCGCGCTCGCCCTGGCAAATAGCACGGATGTTCTCTTCCAGCGGCTTGGTATCTTCGGGAAATTCCCATTGATAGACCCGAACGTTGACAACCCGCGCACCGCGTGCCTCGAGTCCAGCGATCAGCGAATGGTTGGTGACGCCGTACTCCTGCAAACCGACATTGATGTTCGCGACAGGGACGCTTTGGTCGACCAGTTGCAACACTTCGCGCCAGGTGTTTGGCTCGGGAGCGCGATGGGTTGGCTGCATCCCGACCTCGCGCATGGCTGCGACCGGTTTGGGGCCGCGTGCGATGGTGATGATATCCGACATGGCATCGATCAATCGTTTTTTGTCGACATGTTTTTCGACAGTTGCGAGAAAATGACGGAACCCGACTCCGGTCAAGAAGATCACGATACCGATTTCGCCGGTCATGATTCGGTACGCGAAGTCGACCGCTTCCTTGTTGCGATCGAGCGGAACCTCGCGCATCGAAGGGCTGACGTAAGGCTGGCCGCCGAATCGTTCGATCAATCGAGCGAACTCATCCCGCCGCCGACTCTCGAGCGCGGCAACTCGCAAGCCCTGGAACGAAGGGCTCGGTCGCTCCGAAGGATTCTCGTGCGTATCCGATCGAGCCGCATCATCCGCCATCGACATGGTTCATTCTTTCTAAGACCTTGTAGAGCGCGTGAATACCGTCGGCGCCATCACCGTGCGCCTGAGCCGATCGCCACAATTGGGTTACGAGTGCCGAGCCGGGTAAAGCGACTTGCGCTCCTTCGGCTTCCTGCGCTACCAATCGCATGTCTTTTTGTTGCGTGTCGATCATGAAGCCGGGGCTCCAATCGCGAGCGCTGATTTTGGGTGCAAGATTCTGAAGGGCCCAACTCGCAGCAGCACCTCCTTGCAATGCCAAGCTCAACAGAGACGGATCGATGCCTAACCCTTTCGCCAGTGCCATCGCTTCGCAAACACCGAGAATATTCATCGCCCCCATGATTTGATTGCACAGTTTGACACCCTGACCGCATCCCCAGGGACCGCAGTGAGTGATATTGCGACCCATCGCCTCCAGGGCTCTCATCGCATCGGCGAGATCGTCGGCATCCCCTCCGACCAGGATGCTGAGTGTTCCCTTCTCAGCCCCGACCGTACCTCCCGTCACTGGCGCTTCGATAAAACGCAGGCCGATCGCTGAGAGTCGCTCCCCGATCGAGATCGAGGTTTGCGGCGCGATGGTGCTCATGTCGATCACCAGCGAATCCTTCCTCGCCGCGCTCGATGCACCATCGGGGCCGAACAGCACTGTTTCGACATCGGGTCCATCGGTGACACACGAGATGATCGCATCGGCATCTCGGGCCGCATCGCAGGGTTTGGAAAAAGGCGTGCCTCCCTGTGCAACCACCGGTTCGGTTCGCGATGGAGTACGGTTATAGCAATGGACCTTGAACCCTGCTCGAATCAAATTGATCGACATCCGAGTCCCCATCAGACCCATGCCCAAGAAGGCAATGCATTGAATCGGTTTTCGGTTCGACATGAATTGGTGAAGATGAATTGATGTGTGAAACGGCTGGGAACTGCAGGTGGCTTGCGTTTGCGTCATGCAGCCAACGCGACTCTTTGTTATGCTAAGGCATGACCGTTACTTGGCATAGCCGCATTGATTTTCGGAGAAAAAAATCATCGATATTGTGATTGAACCCGACCGCAAACGCATGGGTCAACATGCCGCACGTTTGGCAGCTCAGGTGCTTCGATCTGCCGTGGCCGATCGAGGAACCGCACGCATCATCGTAGCCACCGGCTCGAGCCAATTTGAAGTTCTCGATTCGCTGGCTCAGGAACCGGATATCGCGTGGGATCGCATCGATGGATTTCATTTGGACGAATACGTCGGACTGGCCCCGACCCATCCCGCCTCGTTCTGCGGGTACCTCAAGGAACGATTCGTCGATCGGGTTCCGTTGCGATCGTTTCATTATCTCGACGGGCTTGCCGACCCAGCGGTCGTATGTAGATTTGCCGAGCAAGCCATACGCACCCGACCAGTCGATCTTGCGATGATCGGAATCGGTGAGAATGGACACCTGGCCTTCAACGACCCGCCGGCTGATTTTGAAACCGATGCAGCCTACCACGTGGTCCCATTGGACGAAGCGTGTCGCAAACAGCAAGTGGGTGAAGGTTGGTTCGCATCGCTGGATGACGTTCCCAAGTTAGCGATCAGCATGACGATTCGCGAGATCCTTCGCGCCCAGCGGATCGTCTGCAGCGTACCGGATGCACGCAAAGCCGATGCGGTTCGCTCGGCCATCGAAGGACCGTTGACCAATCAACTCCCCGCGTCAATCCTGCGTCAACATCCCAATGCGACGATCTTATTAGATGCCGCATCCGCACAACTCTTGACCCGTTCCCATTCATGATGACTTCTCGCTTTCCCAGGATTGTAATCATCGGTGGAGGATTCGCTGGAATGGCTTGCGCGCGTGCACTGGCGCGATCGCATGCCGAGATCAAGTTGATCGATCGCAGGAACTTTCACCTGTTTCAACCTTTGTTGTATCAAGTCGCGACTGGAGGCTTGTCTCCCGCAAATATTGCCTCGCCGTTGCGCAGCATTTTTCGGCGGCAGCGGAACGTGCAAGTCCTCATGGACTCGGCCATCGGATTTGATTTCCATGAACAGCATGTCCAACTGCAAACCGAAGGACCGATCGAATACGACTACCTGGTCGTGGCTGCCGGCTCCACACACCATTACTTTGGAAACGACTCCCACTGGGAACCGCTTGCTCCTGGATTGAAGACGCTTGAAGACGCGACCGGCATTCGGGCTTCGATCCTCACCGCGTTCGAAGAGGCGGAGAAAGAGGATGATGCGACCAAGCGAGCCTCGCTACTGACTTTTGTTGTCATCGGGGGAGGTCCGACAGGTGTTGAGATGGCAGGCTCGATCTGCGAATTAGCCCGCTATACTCTCAAGAACGATTTTCGATCCATCGACCCCACCAATGCCCGAGTGCTTTTGGTGGAGAACAGTCCCCTGATTCTTGACAAATACCACCCGTCACTCTCGGTGAGCGGAAAAAAGGCATTGCAAAGCCTCGGCGTCGAAGTCTGGAATGAATCGAAGCTTGACGAAATTCACCTTGGCCATGTAGTTATCCGTCGACGTGGAGAAGCAGTAACCGTTTTGACCAGGAACGTGATTTGGGCAGCCGGAGTCAAGGCATCCCCACTTGCTAAGCTGTTGTCGGAGGCCGCCGGAGACCTGTCGTTGCTGGATCGAGCGGGACGAATCGCTGTCGATGCGCGTTGTGCTATCCCGAAGTTTCCGAATGTCTACGCTGCGGGGGACATGGTGGCGTTTGCAACCGCCGATGGCAAGACGCTTCCCGGTGTTGCCCCAGTTGCCATGCAACAAGGGGAGTACATCGGACGTCGGATCCGACAAGCGATCGAAGGGGATTCGACCGATCGACCCTTTCAGTATTGGGACAAGGGGACCATGGCAACCATTGGTCGATCTCGCGCAATCATGGAATTTGGCAGTTGGCGATTATCGGGCCGCCTTGCATGGCTCGCGTGGTTGTTCATTCACATTTTGTACCTGGCCCGCTTTGAAAATCGTGTACTCGTGATGTTTCAATGGTTCTGGAACTATATCACCCGAAATCGCTCCGCTCGTTTGATCACCGATTCGTTGCGCAAAGAGAACTCCTCCATCTTGAGTTGCATCGTCGCATGCAGCTTGCTCCCTGCTGTCGGACTATCTCAGTCCCCACACCTCACAGCGCCCGCCATCGAGATTCTCGACACTCGCGTGATCAGTTGGAAACCCCCTCTGTATCACGGTTGGTCGACGTTGGCACGCCGCAAAGATGGTGAGTTGCTGTTAGCATTCTCCGGAGGTCGCGAAGCGCATGTTTGCCCGTTCGGCAGACTCGAATTCATGCGATCCAAAGATCATGGAGCAACCTGGGGATGGCCGCAGGTGTTGCTCGATAGCCCGATCGATGATCGAGATGCAGGTGTCGTCGAGACCAATGCAGGTTCCTTATTGGTGACCCATTTCACCTCGCTGGCCTACGAACCGATTCTCGAGCGTGCGGAGCGTACTCCGGTCGGTCAACCCGGTGGTTTCACGGAGCAGAAATTGATCGACGAATGGCGCGCAGCCCGCGATCGGCTCACTCCCGATCAGCGACGTAGTGAACTGGGTTGCTACCTGATCCGGTCCACCGATGGCGGAGTCACTTGGTCGCACCGCATGCGAGTACCTGTCAACAGCCCGCATGGCCCCGTTGTCATGCGCAGTGGACGCTTGCTCTATGCCGGGAAAGCGATTTGGGGAAACGACAAGGTCGGCGTCTGCGAATCGCTCGATGATGGACTGACCTGGTCATGGCTGGCTGAGTTGCCCGTTCGCGACGGGGACGAGATGCGTCAATATCACGAACTTCATCTGGTCGAAGCAAGCAATGGTGACTTGATTTGCCACATTCGCAATGAGAATCGACAGTCCGACGGCGAAACGCTGCAGAGCGAGTCGAACGACGGGGGCAAGACTTGGTCGAATCCCCACACGATCGGCGTTTGGGGTATCCCCTCCCATTTGTTGCGACTGAACGATGGAAGGCTGCTGATGAGTTACGGGTATCGTCGACCACCGTTTGGCAATCAAGCTCGCGTCAGCGCTGACAACGGCGCGACCTGGAGCGAGCCGATTGTCTTGAGCGCCGATGGAATAACGGGGGATTTAGGTTATCCTTCGACCGTTGAGTGCGACGATGGGACGCTGGTCACCGTATGGTACGAAGTCATGAGCGGTTCGCCGCTAGCTCAATTGCGACAAGCCCGCTGGCGATTTCGTACGCCGGACTAGAAGTCCGGCGTACAGCAAGCGGATCGGTGTCATCCATCGTGGGACGACGCTCCGCCGTCGTCATTTCGGACCATGCCGCAACCACCTCGAAGAAAATCTCTCTCTTGAATGATGAATAGCGATACCTGGTCATCGGTCGATCGATACTTTCAAAACGCCTTTCTCCCGACCGATGAGATTTTGGTTAAGGTTCTAGAGCGATGCAGGCAAGCCGGTTTGCCTGATATCAATGTCAGTCCGTGCCAAGGGCAGTTGCTTGCGATCCTGACCAAGATCTCCAAGGCGAAACGGATCCTCGAAATCGGGACGTTGGGAGGATATAGCACGATTTGGTTTGCCCGTGCCCTTCCCAGCGACGGCATGATTCTGAGCATCGAACTGATGGAGGACTACGCCAAGCTCGCGCGCGAGAACATCACTCTTGCTCATGTCGATCGAAAGGCGATGGTGATCTGCGGCGACGCGCGAATCATGTTGGAGCGTTTGATTGAAGATGCTGTCGAGCCTTTCGACTTGATCTTCATCGATGCCGATAAACCGTCGAATCCGATCTATTTGGCGTTGGCTGTTAAGCTGGCTCGTTCGGGGACCGTGATTATCAGCGACAACGTCGTGAGAGAGGGCGCGGTAGCTGATGAAAACACTGTGGATCCCAAGGTGATCGGCATTCGCCAGTACTGTGAGGATCTCAACAAGCTTGGATGGGAGTCCACCGCGATCCAAACGGTGGGGGTCAAAGGCTACGACGGTTTTTCGATCACGATGGTGCCGTGAATATGGAGCCTGATCGAAAGCCCACGCCTCTTCGCAAAGCCTCGGGGCGTGCCACCCATGCTCACGCGGAACGCGTT
>CAYXFO010000241.1:0-7091 GCA_964464255.1 uncultured Pirellula sp. | reverse complement strand
CACGAGAGCGTGGGCAGATACACAGCGGTATCCTGACGGGCAAGTTGACGGACAAGCTAACGTATATCTCGCAAACCGATGTTCTCTACACCAAGTATGAGAATCAGATCACCGCCCGCAATACGTTCGGCAACATCAATTATCTGATCTATCAGATCAATGATCGATGGGCCTTCGGTCAGCGGTTTGAGTGGTTCAACATCAGCGGCGACAACAACGTAGGTCAGGCTTTCGTTCAGAACCAAGACGTCTACAACTACACCATGGGCTTCAACTACCGAGCCACATCCAACCTCCTGTTCCGTCCGGAATGCCGTTGGGTTTGGGACAAGGAAGATGTTGGCTTCAACGAGCCGAAGCATGCCTCAAGCCAAGCCGCCCTTGGTGGCGACATGATCTTCACGTTCTAGTCCGAACCTGAAATAAGACTGGTCTAAAATCGCCAGTCGCATCAAACAGAAGGTGCCTCGCGGAAATGTGAGGCACCTTTTTGTGTTTTTCGGATCAAAAAAATCATCACTTTCTATTCCATCTTGACCTCTGCGCGAATGGTGTCTGGTCAAGCGATGGTCTCGAGTGTTTCGGCCTTAATTGTTCAACAAGCAACCGACGGCCAATTGGAACGATTGTGGTTTGCAGGAGTTCTCGGTGCCATGTTCTTTGCGTTGAGTCTGCTTTTGGTTCCCAAGCTCAAGCCGTCCTCATCCCGCTCTCCCGAACCTACTGATCAATAATCCGAAATTCGTGACTACGAACCGTCTTCGATCGCTCGGACCGTACCGGATAGAATCGCATGCGTTCGTCCGAAACGATCTTCGATCAACAGGGCACCCGAGGAATTGATTCCCTTGGTGAGACCAATCAACGAAGATCCACTGGAAACGATTTCGACCCATTTGCCCTCCAGCCAACTCCACTCCGCCCATTCTCTTCCCAGCCACTGTTTATCCGATCTCGATCTGTCAGAGACGTTTCGCCAGTGTTGCAAGACCGATACGAGAATCGACTCGGGTGAAATCGACTCCGCTAAACTCTTAGGCGACGCCTCGTGAAGACTGATAGCCGATGCGCGCAGTTCTTCCGGCGCTCCCGTCCAATCCATGCAACAGTTGATACCGATGCCAATGATAGAGTACTCTTCTACATTCCCATCCATCCTGCGCGTCGAAGATTCAATCAAGATACCGCAGACCTTCCGATCTTCGATGTAGACATCGTTGGGCCATTTCACTTTCGGTTGATCGACCGACCAATCCGCGAGCGATTGTGCTACCGCCAATCCAACCTGGAGTGGAAGCGTCGCTCGCTCCGATTCGGGTATCGACCAAGGCACAGCCATCGAAAACATCAAGCAACCGGACGGGGACCACCAACTGTTCCGTCCTCTACCGACTCCGGCAAGCTGCCGATCGGCGACGAGAAGCGCCGGCAACGAAGGTGGAATATCGGACTTCAATTCTCTCGCTAAACATCGATTGGTGGAATCGATTTCTTCCCACCAACGAACGCTTTGAAAGTAGCCAAGTTGATCGATCGCTTGCAGCGCCCTATCGCGATCGAAGCGCTGCTTCATGATCCTGCTCGCTGTCGAAGAGTCCTGGCTATGGGTTCAATTCTTGAGTTCGACGAGTTGTTTCGCTTCCTGTTCGCTGGCCATTTTGCGGATATCCTCGGTGATCCGCATTGAGCAGTATTTGGGACCGCACATGCTGCAGAAGTGCGCGCTCTTGAAAGTCTCCTGAGGGAGCGTTTCATCATGATAGGCTTGCGCCGTCTGCGGATCGAGCGACAATCGAAACTGCTCCTTCCAATCGAAGGCGAAGCGAGCCTTGGAGAGGGCATCGTCGCGATCTTGAGCACCGGGCCGTTTGCGGGCGACATCGGCGGCGTGGGCAGCGATCTTGTAAGCGATGACCCCTTGCTTGACATCTTCGCGGTTGGGAAGTCCGAGATGTTCTTTGGGAGTCACATAACAGAGCATCGCCGCTCCGCTCCAACCAGCCAATGCAGCACCGATTGCGCTGGTGATATGATCGTAACCCGGTGCGATATCGGTGACCAAGGGACCGAGTACATAGAAGGGTGCACCGTGGCATACCTCGATCTGCTTTTCAATATTCATAGCGATCTGGTCCATCGGGATGTGACCAGGACCTTCGACCATGACCTGAGTTCCCCGTTCCCAGCTCCGTTTGCAGAGCTTGCCGAGAACGTCCAGTTCCGCGAATTGCGCTTCGTCGCTGGCATCGGCGATCGAGCCGGGGCGAAGCCCATCGCCGAGGCTCCAAGTCACATCGTATTGCTTCATGATGTCGCAAAGATCATCAAACGATTCGTACAGCGGGTTTTGTTTTCGGTGAGCTACCATCCATTTCGCGATCAGTGAGCCGCCGCGCGATACGATGCCGGTAACCCGCTTGGTCGTCAGATGCAGATGCTCGAGCAGGACTCCGCAGTGGATCGTCATGTAATCGACCCCTTGCTTGGCTTGATGTTCGACCATGTCGAGAAAATGCTGCGGTCGCATGTCTTCGATATTGCCGCCGAGTTCTTCGAGCATCTGGTAGATCGGGACGGTACCGATCGGTACTGGCGAAGCATCGATGATCGCGCGTCGAATCCGATCGATGTCTTTGCCGGTCGACAGATCCATGACGGTATCTGCACCGTAGTGGACCGACACATGGAGTTTCTCGAGTTCCTCATCCACATTGCTGGTGACTGCGGAGTTGCCGATATTGGCATTGATCTTGCACTTTGCGGCGATACCGATGCACATCGGCTCGAGTCGTCCTGCGGCATGGACCTTGTTTGCTGGGATCACCATGCGGCCAGCCGCGACTTCGGATCGAATAGATTCTGGGGAGAGTCCTTCGCGCTGTGCGACGAACTCCATCTCACGGGTGATTTCCTGAGATTTGGCTGCAAGGTATTGGGTAGACACGAGAAAAACTCCGACAGGAGGATGGATGCAAAGCGATGGCTGGGACGAAGGGATTTCAGACGTGCAATAGAGTGTAGCCGTCTCGCGGAAACTGGTCTACGATGGCCGATCCCAATCCTGCTGGAACCACTACAATAACTGCGTTACTTCCCCGGAATATCATCCGGTCTCCAAGCTACAGCCGACGGTTTTTCTGATGCGTACTTTGCGATCCATCCTTCGAAGTTCGCTCCACCGTGCGGTCCATCGATTTGGATTTCGGCTGGTTCGCATTCACCCGTTCGAGCGAGCGATACGGAACTGGGAGCTCACGCACGAACCGTTTTACTTTGTTCAGATCGGCGCTCACAACGGGATCACATCCGATCCGTTTCACCGATTTCTGCTCGAAGGTATCGAGTGGCGAGCCATCCTCGTCGAACCGCAGTCTTCATGCATCGACGTACTGCGATCCATCTATGCAGACCGAGAACACATCCACATCGTTCACGCAGCCATCGGACCGGAATCGAAACCGGGCGCTCGCGACAGCGATACCGCCCGCACTCTTACGCTCTACAAAGTTCGCGATGATGTCCAAGGGCTACCGCACTGGGCCAATCAACTTGCCTCCGCTCGCAGGGAGGTGATCGCCAGCCATCGCGATCGCATTCCCGACATCGAGAACTGGATCGTTTCCGAAACCGTCCCGTGCGTGCCACTCTCGGAAGTAATCCATCAGCGTGGTTTTCCGAGAGTCGATCTCCTTACCAGCGATACCGAAGGATTCGATTTTGAAATCGTCCGTCAGATCGACTGCTTGCCGAGTTTCCCGCAATTCATCTACTACGAAAACCTTCATCTCCCGGCAGAGGAGTACGCGCGAAGCCTCGAGTTCCTCAAGGAGCGTGGCTACCGAACGTCTGCGGTCAACAACGGCGATACCTTTGCCGAGTTGCGATCCCCAAATCGCAAGTGATTCGCAAGTGCTTGCCACTATCCCCTGGGGCTTAATTCATGGAGCTTTACTCATGGCGTTTCACTTGTTCGAAGCCAACTCGCTGTCATGGTGGATGATCGCGATCGTGGCGCATGGAGCCGTGACTTGGTTCTTGGTCGGACTGATCTGGATCGTTCAGCGAGTCCATTATCCGAGCATGCATTATGCGGAACCGGATCGATTCGTAGCCTTTGAGAAGATGCATTGCGATCGGATCGGGCAGATCGTTGCTCCGATCATGATCCTGGAGGGCGCGATCGCGGCCGGTTTGCTGTTTCTCGCTCCGAACTCGATAACTTTAGGGCTTTCAGTGGTTGGGTCGGTGCTCGCAGCGATCAACTGGTGGAGTACATTTTTTATTCAAGTGCCGCTTCACAACCATCTGCAGCACGGAAAAAATCCCGATACAATTGATCGCTTGATCGCTACGAACTGGATCCGAACGATCGCTTGGTCCGCGCGTGGAGGAATCGCGGCGGGACTATTCTTCGGCTCGTAGCGGATGAATGGAATGAGGGAACTG
The DNA here is from genome assembly GCA_964464255.1 of uncultured Pirellula sp. Lineage (GTDB taxonomy): Bacteria > Planctomycetota > Planctomycetia > Pirellulales > Pirellulaceae > JBKCUI01. Next base: position 2,645 of record CAYXFO010000241.1, on the reverse strand, counting down.
AAAATGCATCATGAGTGAAGATCGCGTACGCAAACTGCGTCAGTTGGTCTATTCGATCAAGACCGATGATTCTTTTTCCGTCGCGTGGGCCAAATTGCAATGCCGCGATTTGAGTCCGGCCTATGTGACGCGGGTCTTGAAGCAATTGGCCCAGGCTGGCCATTTGGTGGAGAGCAAAGACAGAAAGGAGACGCTCTATCGCTGGCGTAACGACGCACCCCATCCAGTCGATACGTGGATCGATCGACAAGTTTTCGGCGACCAAGTCAAGCAGTCCCCGATATCCGATCGGCCGCGCGAACAGTTGCTCAGCGATGGCGCAGCGCATCTGACCGAAGCTCAGTTGCTGGCGATCCTGATTCGAGTCGGGGTCACCGGCGAGTCGGCGGTTCAAGCTGGGCGCCGATTGATGCAGAAGTATGGAGACTCTCGATTGGGAATGTTGTGCGAAGCAGGACTTGCGGAACTGAAGGCGATTTCCCCTGCGATACGCAAAGACAGTTACTGCCAGATCATGGCGGGGATCGAATTGGGACGGCGCGTTGCTGCCTTGCGCGATGACAAGCCTGACATCCCGGTACGAATCCGCGGCTCAGACGATGCGGTCAATTATTGCGTGCAAAAATTCGCGCGGCTCGCTACGGATGGCAAACAAGAAGAGTTTCACATCGTCACACTCGATACCCAGCACGGACCGATCCAATCGCATCGGATCACCGTCGGAACTCTCGACGCGAGCTTGGTTCATCCGCGCGAAGTGTTCAAGCCTGCGATTCGGGATAGCGCATCAGCGATCTTGCTCGTACATAACCATCCCTCGGGCGATCCAACGCCCAGCCGCGAGGATCATGCAGTCACCGATCGCTTGACCAAAGTCGGCGAGCTGCTTGGAATTCGAGTTCTCGATCACATCATCGTTTCCAAAGAGCGCGGCCATAGTATCATTGCTGGTCGGTAAACCCACACAAGCCCTTCGCTAATCCAAGCCTAAGTTCAATATCATTCGAGGAAACCAGAACATCATGTTTAAGAAAACCCCGCTCGGTCTCTCACTAGCCGGAATGGCATTTCTTCTTATCGCTCCCGCTTCAAGCGTAGTCGCACAAGAGGATCCTTCGGTGGGCCAGGCGTCCCCCACGATTCAGATCGACACAACGGCCGATGGTTGGGTGGAACTCGGAGCGTCTGATTTCGTGCGGGCCAATTGCGATGAAGCGACATGGACATGGGATGGCCCACGGGTCCATTGCACAGGCAATCCTGTAGGTGTCCTTCGATCCGCTAAGAAATATCGCAACCTGGAATTCGTCGGCTGGTGGAGGCATCTGTCACACGGAGGCAATTCCGGGTTCTTTTTGTGGACCCCCGAGGAAGCGCTCGAGGGACTTCCACCCAATCGTTTGCCCAGCGCCGGCATCGAAGTCCAAGTCCTCGATCATGGCTATACAGAACTGTATGAAAAATCCTCCGGCAAGAAGGCCACTTGGTTTACCACCCATGGCGACATTTTTCCTGTAGGAAAATCGAAACTGAAACCCTTTCCTCCTCTTTCGCCCGACGGTTCGCGAAGTTTTCCCAAGGGGCAATTCAGTCTCCCTTCGCCTCAATGGAACTTCTATTACGTTCGAGCCATCGGTGGAGAAGTTCGATTGTGGGTCAACGGCCATGAAGTCTCCGGCGGTTCGGATGCTTCGCCCGCCGAAGGGTATCTGTGTTTGGAATCCGAGGGTGCTCCCGTCGAGTTCCGAAACATTCGGATTCGGGAACTCCCTTGATTGCGGTGGATAGAATGCTGCTGTGAATTCCATCGCGAAACAAGAGAACCGATGACCTCTGCAAAAGCTCCCGACAACACCACCCCCAATGAACTCGATTTGTACGACTTCGAGTTGCCTCGGGAATTGATTGCCCAGGAGCCACCCCTCCATCGAACCGATGCTCGCATGATGATCATCGATCGGCGAACAGGACGGATCGAACACGCATCGATTCGCGACTTGCCGTCGATGTTGCGGGCAGGGGATGCGATCGTGGTGAATGATTCGAAGGTGATCCCTGCTCGCCTGATCGGTTATCGCAAACAAACCGGCGGCCGCTGGGAAGGTTTGTTCTTGCGGGTGGAAAACGGCATCGGGGAACTCCTCTCCAAAACCCGCGGTCGACTCACGATGGGCGAACGGATCGTTCTCCGCGATGCCGAAGGGCGAGAGATTCAAAACTTGATCGTCGTCGGCCATGCAGATGAGGGGAAACTGCTGGTTCGCCTCGATCCGGAGCTGGATTGGTTTGAGATGCTCGAACGATCGGGGCGAGTACCGTTGCCTCCGTATATCCGCGATGGTCAGATGACCGAGATAGACCGCCAGAGATACCAGACAGTTTATGCACGCAACCCTGGTTCGGTCGCTGCACCGACGGCTGGTCTGCATCTCACCGAAGACCTTCTGCAAAAGGTTCGATCCGCCGGAGTGGCGCTCGCATCGGTGACGTTGCATGTTGGACTGGGAACCTTCCGACCGGTCCAGGTCGCTTCGCTCGACGCCCACAAGATGCATAGCGAGTGGGCCCAGATCCAAGGCAATGTCGTCCGCCGATTGTTGAGCTCGCGAGCGGAAGGGGGACGGATATTGGCGGTGGGAACAACT
>CAYXFO010000240.1:0-7101 GCA_964464255.1 uncultured Pirellula sp. | reverse complement strand
CAACCGGTTTCCCGGCGCCTGATTTCGAGTCAGGTTCCTAACCATTCGGCTATCCTCCAAATCGGTGGCCAAAACCACGGCCATCTCCACCGTAAGCATTATCTTGCAAGCAAAAGAAATCTTCAAGCCGTGTCGGCATGGTATATCATGTTTGGTGATGCAATCTCCTGTCCGTCCACAAATCTGCTCCCGATCCATCAGCCGCCGACATGCTCTCGCGCTGGCCGCCTCCGCTTTCTTCAGCGGTTGTGTGGCCAATCGCACCAGCAACCTCGGTTCCCCCGATCTCGTAATCGGGCAACGTGGCCTGGCCGATGGACGCTTTCAAAAACCGAGAGTGCTGGCAATCAGCCCCTCTGACGAAGTCTTCGTAATCGACAAAACAGCCCGAATTCAAGTTTTCAATCTCAACGGCGAATTCCTCCGGGGATGGAAAACGCCCGACGGAACGAACGGTAAGCCGACCGGTGCATCGATCGATCCTGCTACTGGCAACTTGCTGGTGGCGGACACCCATTATTTCCGCTTCCTGACCTACACCCCCGATGGCGAACTACTGTCGGATAAGACAATCGGCGGTGTGAATGGTTCGGAGCCGGGGCAGTTTGGCTGGGTTACCGATATTGTCCGCGCGTCCAACGGTATTCTCTATCTAGCCGAATATGGTGAATTCGATCGCATCTACAAATACTCTTCCGACGGCCAATACATCGATCGATTTGGTGAACATGGAGATGGGCCCTTGCAATTCAGTCGACCACAAACACTGGCTGTCGATGACGATGGCCTCCTCTGGATCTCAGACGCATGCAACCATCGGATCCAAGTTGTGGATTGGCGCGACAAAGAACCCAAGTCGGTCGCGATCCTCGGAGGCGAAGGAACGGAACCCGGACAACTGATGTACCCCTACGGAATGAAGCTGATCTCCAAGGACCGAGTCTTGGTTAGTGAATTCGGCGGACACCGCGTGCAATGTTGGCAGCGCGATGGCACACCCATCTCGTCTTGGGGAACTCCAGGGAACGCAAAGGGGCAATTGAATCAACCCTGGGCAGTCGATATCGACTCTCGAGGTCGCGTCTATGTTGTTGACTCGGGCAACAATCGTGTCCAACGTTTTTCCCTGACCTAACCCGAGGCACTCTCGCGACTATGTTTCGAACACTTTATCTCGGCAAACTTCAGGGTGCGAAAATCTATATCCATTGGTCCTTTTGGATCCTTGCGATCTTCGTTTTTTTGAGTGGCTTGGGACAAGGCGTATCCCATGCGATCGGGTTGCTCGGCTTCGTATTCGCCGTCTTCGCATGCGTCTTCCTTCACGAGCTAGGTCATGCGGTCGCTGCAAAAGCGTTTGGCAAGAAGACGCACGATATCACCCTTCTACCGATCGGCGGTGTAGCGAGAATCGAAGGGGGGAACATGACCGCCGTTGCCGAAGGATGGGTCGCGATCGCAGGGCCCGCTGTCAATTTTGTCATCGCCATCGCCCTGCTGATCGGCTCTTCATTGTCAGGTGCGGCTCTGGATTTCGAAGCTGGCCAAGTTTTGAAACTATCGTTCGCTCAGCAATTGATCGTTGCCAATCTCGTATTAGCGATTTTCAACCTGCTCCCCGCCTTTCCGCTCGACGGTGGGCGATTGCTGCGAAGCGTGTTGTGCTACTGGTTGGATCGCCCTGCTGCATTGCAACTCTCAGCACGCATCGGGCAATGGACCTCAGGCTTGCTGCTGCTATCGTCGATCGTTTGGTGGAATGGAATGGGGATTCTCTTCGGCATTGTTCTCTTCCTGATCAACACATTTCAACGACTCAAAGCCCGCGTCACCATCGCCGCGACTGAAGGGACGATTTTTGAGTCCGCATGGCCTCCGAATTCTCCGTTCGACCAGTCGCATCGATTTGATGATTCCAATACCATCGATGCGGTCGAAGTTCGCGAAGTGGGTTCGTCGTCCACCCGACGCAACCTAGGGTCGTGAACTGAAAGGAAACGCCGCGACCGCTGCCGTTGCCTGCTCTGCGAATTCCAGCCGCTGAAAATCAGCATAGCTCAACCGCTCAACGTAATAGCGTTCCACCCAGCTCCGAATCTCCTCGCCCCGATCCGGCGTCCACCTCCAAACCGACATGCGGCTATTCAAAACCGACTCGGGCAGGGTCCATCGCAACCTCAAACAGGCCGGGCCGCCCCCGTTGGCCATGCTCTCACTCAATGGGACGTACGTCACATCATGAATCGGATTGCTCGGATCCGCGATCCAAGCATCGATCAGCGACCTTGCGGACGTTGAGTCCGAACACTGACTCGGACAAATCAGATGCATGCGATGATCCAACCCTGTCGCAATCTGGCTGTTGAACAAATAAGTCCGAACCGCCTCATCGAGCGGTAGCTCACTTCGCGAAACTTCGATCACATGAAGCGTCTGGCCAGTACACCGCACGAACGCATCGCGAATCCGCGTCAAGCACCGCTGCTGATCGACGAAGGCATCCTCATGGCATACGAGCAGATTTCGATGACTGGTCGCGATCACATCGTTATGAAACACCCCCGCATCGATCGCTAATTGCGTCTGCTCCAAGAACATCCGCCCCCCAAAAGGTAATTGCAGCAGATCTGCCACTCTTTCCGAAGCGATTTTTCCTTGTCGCGACATGAACTTCGGTGCATCGACTTGTTTATTTTCAGCGATAGGTTCATGGACAAAGAGATGCAGACCGGCAAGATTCCCTGCCGAATCGCAAAGCCGCATGTGATTCGCAGCTCCTTCATCCCGCAACGCCGATTCGGACTCTAGAGGTTCGTGAATCGCAATTCCTTCGACACCTGCGGTCCAATCCTTGAATTGTTGCCATCGGCCTCGAGCCTCGATACCGCGATGAAGCGATGCGCATAGGTTCGCGATCACGGCATGCGATCGGCCATCCCGAGTATCCACACCCGAGGCCGTCGTCGCTGCATTGGCAGTCCACATGAACGACGAACTGTATGCTGCGGACAGAAGCGGTGGATTCTCGTCGCCACAACGCTTGAGAATATCGCTCCTCTCGCCGCGATAGCCATGCTGCTCTAGGAATTGCCAATCCGGGCGTACCAACGGCGGCAAGAAAAACTGTGGCACGCCCAGGGAAGCAACCTGTTCCATCTTGGCGATTCCTTCGAGAGCGGCACTCCTCGGATGAGATGTTCGCCATTGGCTTTGCTGACTGGCAACATTGCCGACCCCCAACCCGCCGAAGTGATGCGTTGGTCCGATCACGCCATCGATTTGAATCTCGACCCAACGATCGGTCATGATGCATCCCAAATCTGTTCCAGACCGATCGGGGTTTTCGATGCCGGAGTTGCAGTGGGTCGAACTAAAGAAGCGGTCGGATCGCTGCAGTAATCACAGGCAAAGTAGCCACTGGATCGATGGTTGCCGCTCCATCCGAGTCCACCAAAAGGAAGAACACCCGTCGCGCCCGTGGTCGGTTGGTTCCAGTTGAGAACCCCTGCATCGACCGCTCTTTGAAAAATACTCCATGCCTCGCAGTCATCGCTCAACAGAGCTGCCGATAAACCAAATCGCGTATTGCAAGCCAACGCGATCGCTTGGTCCAGATCCTTGGCCCATTGCAAAACCAACAACGGACCAAACACTTCGTCATCGTCTGGAGAAACGCCGTTGGCATCCAGCAATCCAGGAATCAATTGCGTTTGCAGCGAACCATGAATCTTCGCTTCCTGGATCGCGATCATGCCCCGATCGATGTACTGGCTTTGTTTGTCGAGTACGCAATGCACTGCACGCTCATCGATCATCGTCCCCATAAAAGATCCGGGCTCCGCCAAGGGATGTCCCAATCGAATGCGGGGTAAGGCATGTGCGAGATCTTGTATCAGTTGCCGATTGTATGGGGAATCGACGACGATCAATCGCCGCGCACAGGTGCATCGTTGTCCGCTGGTGATATAAGCCGATTGCAGGATGATTTCGATCACCGCGCGATGATTCGATACGCGATCGACGACCAGCGGATTGTTGCCCCCCATTTCCAAGGCGAGCAAGACCTCGGGGCGACCGGCCAACTGACGATGAATCGCTACTCCCGCATTCCTCGATCCGGTGAAGAACACTCCACCGAGGAGAGGTGACTGCAAAGCTTCGATCGCAACCGAAGGGCCTCCCTGCAGCAAGTGAAACACTCCTTCGGGTAATCCCGCCGCGGCCATTGCTTGAGCGATATACTCGCCAACCTTCGGAGTTTTCTCGCTGGACTTGAATACAACGGTATTGCCAGCCGCCAACGCAGGAACAAGATGCGCGCCGGGTAAATGCAATGGCAAATTGAAGGGACCTAAGACCAGCACAGGCCCGATCGGTCGGTAGCGAATCTCGGACTCATCAGCATGGGAACTCGAACCACTGGCATTTCGAACCGTATGGTCCCGTCGTTCTCGAATCGCATCGATCGCTAAATCGACTTTCGCGATGGACGTGCTGACCTCCGTGCGACTTTCCCACAGTGGCTTTCCCGATTCGAGGGTGATCGCGGTTGCGATCTCTTCGCGATGCCCCGCCAGATAATCCGAGTAACGCCGCAGGTACACCGTCCGTTCCTGCAGATCCAATCGCTTCCAGGTCGAAAAAGCCTTCGCAGCCGAATCGATCGCGCTCTGAACCTGCTCGGGGTTCGAAGCTATCCCCGTCCATGTGACTTCACCATTGACCGGGCTGACGCGCTGGAACCGTTGATCAGTCCGCGACATCGACATAAACCTTGAGAGCCGAGCTGTCCTCGACCAGCAGTCGCATCATTTCCTGGTACTGATCGAGTCCCGCTACCGGGTGAGTCAGAATCTTCTCGAGCACGCCGGGGAACATGACTTCGCCGAGGGCCAGATCGCGGATCCCCATTTCAAAGTGTTCGCGGTTCGCATTCACGCTGCCGAGCAAAAGTTTATTGCCGAGCACCCATTCGATATTGATCTTGTCGCTTGGAACCGTCGTTGTTTTTTTGCCACCAGTGATACTGGTCCAGACCAGCGCGCCATTGTGACCGAGGCACTCCATGGCGCTGAACGCGATCTGAGATGAACCTGTCGCATCGATGATCAAGTCGGCTTTCCCGACCTTGGCCGTCAATTGCTCGAGACTGACTTCCGAAGTCGGAACGTATGTGGCCTCGAGTCCCTCGACGATGGAACTCTTGAGGTGAGGCCCTTTCGCGCGAGCCAATGTAAATACCTCCAAGCCACGAAGACGCAGCACGAGAGTTGAGAGCAGTCCGATCTGGCCTGCGCCGAGAACGAATGCTCGGCGAGGGCCCCAGACCTTCATGCGCCGCTGGGCTTCGAAGGCTTGGTAGAGAGCTTTGGCAGCACAACTCATCGGCTCCATCAGGACATGCAGATGCTTGAGCCCCTTGGGGACGCGGACGATGTAGTCTTCGTGATCGACGAAGTACTCGGTCAAATAACCGTGCAGGAGATTGATCCCTCGTTCGTAGTAGGTTTCTTCGCTCGTCATGTCGTACGTCCCGATCTTGTCATAGATCGAGCCGCCGGGACGACGAACGGTGGCTGTGACGTAGTCTCCAGGCCGTATGTTGCGGACGTTGGGGCCAACTTGTTCGACGATCCCAAACGACTCGTGACCGAGAACCAGATAGTCGTCTCCCGGCGGTGGGTTGCCATAAAGAGCGTCATTGATCTCGCGGTCGGTCGCATCGACACCGACTTTCAGAACCTTGACGAGGATTCCTTTTCCGTCCGGTACTTTAGCAAGTTCCGGCATGGGGATATCGCGTTGATGCACGCTGTTGGGGGTCCCTGGACGAACGGCGATGGCTTTCATAGGAATCATTGGCTGGAAGTGAATGAACTTGGGATGACTGGCGAGTAGTATAGCGGCGCGGATGCAACTCTCCCATGCGGCATCTCTCCCACGTTCGAGCAAGCCAGCCTACAATGATCCCATGAGCAATAAACGTGTTGTATTGGCCATGAGTGGCGGTGTCGACTCGAGTGTGGCGGCCCATCTGCTGCAGGAACAGGGTTATGACCTTGTGGGTGTTTTCATGCGCCACGGAGAGCAGTCGAGCCAGGCGTGCGATCTCGGTTCCGATCGGCCGAATCCGTTGCTTCCGATACTCGAAGGACGCTTGGATCACAAACAAGGGTGTTGCAGTGCCAGCGATGCGGCCGATGCACGGCGAGTGGCGGACAAACTTGGTATCCCCTTCTATGCGCTCGATCTCGAATCCGATTTTCGGCGAATCGTCGATTACTTTGTGGATGAATACCATCACGGTCGAACTCCCAACCCATGTGTCCAGTGCAATAATTGGATCAAATTCGGTCGGTTGTTTGATTACGCCGAAGCAGTGGGTGCCCATTACGTCGCAACGGGACACTATGCGCGAATGATCGAAACCGGCGACCCCAACACTCCCTATGCATTGCACCGCGGTTTGGATGACGACAAAGATCAAGCGTACGTGCTGACCGGGATCGCTCGATCGCTGTTGCCCCGGATGCTCTTGCCGGTCGGCGGTTATCGCAAGTCCGAGATCCGTCGTTTGGCAGGCGAGATCGGCCTGCGCGTGGCGGACAAGAAGGATAGTCAGGAAATCTGTTTCGTGACCAGTGGCCTCCATGCGCAGTTTGTGCGGGATCGAAGCGGAGTTGATACATCGGGTGAGATCGTGACGACGGAGGGTAGAGTGGTCGGTCACCATCCGGGCATCGAAGGCTTTACCATCGGTCAGCGCAAAGGGATCGGTGTCGCGATGGGTTCCCCTTACTTTGTGACAGCGATCGATCCGGAGACGCATCGCGTCGTGATTGGTCCACCCGAGGCTTTGGGACGCACATGGTTGGAAGCCGATTCGTCGAACTGGTTGGTGGATTTCCCCGTCGATGCTCCTCGAGCGTGCGAAGTTCAGATCCGTTACAACTCCGCACCGGAGAAGGCGATGGTCGTCCGTGGATCGGACGATCGGTTCCGAGTTGATTTCACAGCGCCGATGAACGGCGTATCGCCCGGCCAATTAGCCGCGGTCTTTGATGGCACGCAAGCACTCGGTTGCGGTTGGATCACCCGTAC
>CAYXFO010000239.1:650-7103 GCA_964464255.1 uncultured Pirellula sp. | reverse complement strand
TCCGCAAGGAGCGGGTCATTCGGATCCGAAAAATTCAATTGGTTCGTCACCGTCTGCGTAGCGTCCGGTCTGGCCAAGCGATTGGTGACTCCCCGTGCTCCCGCCAGGATTTGAAGTATTTGGATAACTTGGGTTGCATCCCGAGCTTGTCCCTTCACCACCAAACGGCCACCCAACTCGCTAAGTTCAATTCTGCAGTTCGGAAAGGTTCGATTGATCTCATCCTCGAGGTTCCCGAGCGGCCGCGTCACGAGCGGGTCTTTGTAGACCTGCACCAAGTAGCTCAGCACCGCTTTCCCGTCGGGGCTGGATGGATCGGAGAACCAGAGCGTGAGTGTGGTACTCCCGTTGGCGATCCCGTTGAGGGCTAGCTCCTTCCCGGTCTGCTGATCCAAAATCTCGGCGGTCGCGCCCTCCTCATCCGGCAAGAAGATCCGAATCGGAGGTTCCTTGAACTGGAGGATCTTCGGTCTTCCAACCACCAAGGGCAAGGGAAGTCGAGGGTCGATCTCCCCCTGCAAAAATCGGCGTGCGAATGCCCGGTCCGCAGTGCTAGGCGATGGAAGAATCAACTCTGCTGGCAATCCCCCTTGGACGCGCGAAATCGGTTCATCATCCCGTTCGGGCAGGACGGTTTCTGCACGCGGTCGAGATGGCATATCTTCGCGGGGAGACAACTGCGTCACGCTAGTCTGTCCCAACGCGATCCCCGAAAGACTCCCTGCACCGCTTAGACCCACCGAGATGAGTGAACAAAGCGCATACCAGCTTAGCGTACGCAAACCTCGGTCGGTAATCACAGCCATAGGAACGAAACTCCTACCTATCGCATGCTCGAATGAAACGATGACAGCACTCTAGCCCGACCAAGGGTTACTGTCGTTACTATCGTCAGACTTCGCGCAGCCCGTTAACTTTTCCATCCATTCGCGAAACAAAGATTCGCTAGCATTTTTCCGGACATCCGCGCAGGCCTACGAGAACCGAGAAGGCCTCGGACCGTTAGCGATCGATCTGCACACGGGCACCCACAGGGAGATCGATTGCATCGACGTTGGTTTCAATGATTTGCTTTGTGCTGCGCACACACACGGCAACACGCCAGGGTCGAAGATTCCGCCTCACACCGAGGACGATCCCATATTCGTCGAGCATCCAGACATCGATCGGAAAACGCATAAAGCAAGTGTGGAGGGACGAGCATGGAGCCAACAACAGGCCACTATTCTTCGCCATGGCTCCGCGAAACTGCAGTCCGACCAAGCGTGTCCAAAACGTATTGGCTAGTTCGAGATCTTGCAGGTAACACTCACCATTTGAGGCATCGACGAGTTTTGGCATCAGCCTCCCGCCCCTCGGGTGAAGGTTTCGGTGAGTTTAAAAAGTTGAACAAATGCCGGTCCCAACGTCCACACGAACAGTCCGGGCAGAAAACAGATGACGAGTGGGAACAGTCGTTTCACGGGTAGAGCGTTGGCGAAGGCGATCGCCTTTTCTCGTCGTCGGTCCCGGATATCATCGGCCTGCACGCGCAGTACCTTCGCGATCCCCATCCCCATTTGCTCCGCTTGTACCAACGCGGAAACGAGGATTGAAATCGAGCTGATCCGTATGCGGCTGCTCAATCGACGCAACGCAGCGACCCGCGGACGACCGCCGAGAAGATCCGCTTGATAGATCATCAATTCCTGCGCGAGAGGTCGTCCGGCGAGCTTCGTTTTTAAGATCCTCAGCAGCGCCGAGTCAAATCCCAATCCCGCTTCGCTCAACGTGGCCATCAGTTCCATCGCCAGCGGCAGGTCCTGTTCGATGAAAAGGACTCGCTTTCGTCGGGAGGCGCGGACGATCAACAGCGGCAAACAACTCAGAACGATCGCAATGATCCATGGGCCAACCCAGACCACGGGCAAGAAGGTCTCGCCGACTCCCCCGGGGACGAGCACGACGGTTTGCTCCATGGTTCGTTGCCAACCCGACGAAACAAAGAATGATGCAGCGCCGATTCCCAAGGCGCTGAACGCGATGGTCGCGATGGTAAAGAAGACCGCTGCATATGGATTTCGATAGCCTGCTAGATAGAGCCACGCCGAGAGCCAGCCGCGAGGCGAGGAGGAATCGAGCGCGGTGGATACATCCAATTTCGAGTCGTCGTGCCATCGTGCGAGGACTCGCTCGCGCACCATAAACCACCTCAGGATCGCAATCGCGAAACCGGTAACGAGGATGAAAAAAGCAGCAGCAACAGCTATTCCGAACATTCACGCCTCTTCAAAATCTCGGCTTGGATATGAGGTTCATCCAAAAGATTCCGACCGCTTGCATCACAATCGACCCCGCCACAAACCAGCTACCCACCTGCGACTTGACGAACTCTTCCATCGGTTCGGGGCTGTTCCGCCACACGATGACCGCGATCAGATAGATCAGTCCGACGATGGCAAAGGTGCTGAACTGCGACTGGGCGATGTTCGACTGGATACGGCGAGTGACTTCGATTCGATCCCGGATGGTCCGTTCAACGGTCGCCAACGTGGGTGCGAGTCGCCCTCCGACCTCGTAATGAACAGCCAGCGAGGATGAGAAAAGCAAGAAAGACTCCAACGGGACTCTTTCGGCCAGAGACCGAAAGACGCTGATCGGTTCATCGCCTAGACGGATACGTCCCGACAGTTCTTCGAGGAAAGGCTTCAGCGGCCTATCGGTTTCTATCGTTGCGGCTTCGATCGCGGGACCGACCGCCGCACCCGCGCTGACGGCTCCGACCATGATGTCGATCGCATCGGCGAGTTGCCGCTCGAGGATCGCAATGTGTCGGTTGTGCAGGAAGCTTTCCAACTGGCTGAGCAGAAGTGTTAGCACCGATGCAGCCGCAACGATGTACTGGATGGGCCAACGAAAGATTAGCCATACCATTATCGAAATTACGACTCCCAGCACCCACGGGAGCCATATCCAACGACGAGCTAACTTCCTCGAGCCGGCGATACCCTCGCGTTCGATGGCCGTGGATCGCGATTCATCCCGCATCGTTCCCAACAATGGAGCTTGCAATTCGAGCGATTGAACGGCGGCATCAAAACGGGAATACGTCCGTTCGCGCACCCCCGCCATGCGCAGAAGAAAAAAACCTGCGACTCCGATCAGCAACCAGAGCACTAGGACGCCGACAATCACCATGGATGATCTCGATTGCTCTCTCGCGTATCGCTACCATCCGGAGTCGTCGACTTGGTCGGAGCGAATAACTGCATCGGTATGTCCATATCGTTTTCCCGAAGTCTTTGCACGACCTGCGGAACCACCCCCGTGGCCACGAATTCACCAACGATTCTTCGGTTGGCCCTACCCTTGGGGACGAATCGAAAGATTTCCTGCAACTGCGGCGTGTCACCTTCCATACCCACTAGTTCGGAAATGGACTGAACGCGCCGCACGCCATCTTCATACCGCTTGACTTGAATGATGACATCGATCGCGGAGGTCGCTTGCTCGCGGATGGCCCGGCTGGGCAGCTCCAATCCCGCCATGAGGACCATCGTCTCCAATCGTGAGAGAGCATCTCGCGGACTGTTGGCGTGAATGGTGGTGAGCGATCCATCGTGACCGGTATTCATCGCTTGCAACATGTCGAGCGCTTCGCCAGCCCGCACTTCCCCAACGATGATGCGGTCGGGGCGCATGCGCAGTGCATTGACCACCAAATCGCGAGCTGCGATTCGACCCTCTCCTTCAATGTTTGCCGGTCGCGTTTCCATGCGAACCACGTGGGCTTGATCCAATTGCAATTCGGCGGCGTCCTCAATCGTGATGACCCGTTCGGTGTTGGGGATCGACTCGGCCAAGGCACCGAGAAACGTCGATTTCCCTGATCCGGTGCCACCCGAGACGATCATATTGATCCGACCGATAACCGCGTATTTCAAGAACTCGCGCATGTTGCCGGTGAACATCCCCAGCTTCAAGAGATCGTCGCTCCGCAGCCTTCGGCGGCCAAAGCGTCGAATCGAAAGAGTCGGACCATCGATCGTCACCGGCGGCAGCGTTGCATTGACTCGGCTTCCATCCGGCAATCGCGCGTCCACCATCGGCGAGCTTTCATCGATTCGCCGCCCCACACGGGCCGCAATCCGTCCGATGATCCGAGTCAAATGCTCGCTGTCGCGGAACCGAATCGAAGTTTCCTCGAGGCGTCCGTAGCGCTCCACATAAACCGTATATGGACTGTTCACGAGAATATCCGTCACCGCTGGATCGGCCAACAACGGAGCGAGCGGACCCACACCGATCGTCTCCTCGACGAGATCATCGACCAACTGCTTCCGCTCCGCTTCATTCAGTGGCAAATCCTGGCTCGTTAGCGAATCAGCTACAAAGTCCGTGACCAGTTGAACCAGTTCGTCTTCGCTAGCAGTCATTCGATCCTGCCGGTCGATGTCTTCGAGCAATTGCTGATGCAAGATCGATTTGACTGTCAAATACGATGCCGTCCCTTCTGCTGGGACCGCCAGTTTCGGTGTCGAGAAGCTTTGCGCTGCAGGTCGCTTGGTCTCCGCTCGTATTCGATCGCCGGGCAAACTGAGATTCGACCGGGTCAACAGATCCCTTGGTGAGATGCGATCTTCGTCCTGGTTTTCGAAAGGTTTCATGGGATCGACCGTATTAGGTTGGTAACCGTATCTCGTTGGTAATGGGTCCACTCGTTTCCGACATCGCGATTCTCCGGTCAACGATCCACAGCAACCGATGTTTGCTTGAGACCTCGGTCGGTCGATGCGGGATCCCGAACATCCACAAAATCCGCAATGTCGCTTGCCAACTTGGTGAGTGCACGATTGAATCCACCCAATTTGATCATGGCCATAGCGATCGGTACTCCACAGTTCGCGGCAGCCATCACCCGTTTGTCGAACGGGAGAACGTGTTGAATGTCGCGCTGCATACGGTCCGCAACATCCTCGACCGACAAGGCGCCAGCCAGTCGTTGGTGTCGATTCAAAACGACCGATTGCTTCTCGGCCGGAAATCCGATCCGCTCCAGAACGCTGAGCAATTTGACGCCACCCAACAGCGTGGGAACGACGTTCTCGAGGATGATGTACGCGCGATCGCTTAAGTCGAGAGCGGCAACGACCACGCGGTCAAACATGGGAAAGGTGTCGACGATGATCAGATCGTAGGTTTGCTTGGCTAGATTGATGACTCTAGCGAGCAAGATATCGTCGATCTCCATCGCCTCCACCGCGTCTGACGGTGCCGCCAACAAATGCAGACCGCTCGAGTGTACGGCCGTGGCTTGGCGAACCATCGTTGCGTCCAACCGGTCCCGCTCCCTGGCCAGATCCGTCAGCGTCGTCTTCGGGGTCAAATCCAACAATGCCGCGGCCACCCCCATTTGAAGGGAACCATCGATCAACAAGACCCGATGCTGCCCCCGCTTGGCGATCTCCACTCCTGCGTTGGCCGCCAACGTCGATTTCCCAACTCCCCCTTTGTTGCTGATGAACGAGACCACGCGTGCGAGATTGCGCGGAGCGGCTTCGACATTCCCTTTTTCCATCCCAGGCGAACCTGAAATCAAACGGCGGAGATCGACGATCGAAAGTGGTCGCCGCAAAAAATCGCATACGCCACTCCGCATCGCATCGATGAGTACCGCCGACTCATTGATATGCTCTGAAAATCCCTCCGCTCGCAGAATCGCGGCGACGCGCACCTGTGGGTTGAGCGACAAAACTTGCGGAACCAACAACAACAAATCCTTTGGCACGTCGGTGAATTCGATCAACACCAAATCGATCGGCTGATTGCGAAGGACGTCGAAGAGCTGATTGGCATCGCTGACAAACCGGAATCGCGGCGCATTCTCATCCAAGAGTTCAAAGGCAGTCTTGGCCTCCTCTCGCAGAGAAGAGTCACCGCTAAGTACGACAACACGTGCTGTAATGGACATCCGATTACCTATCTTTCGATTGTCGCCACCCGGAGCGGGTTTTGGACTTGCTGAGACTCGCTCCAAACAGCCCCACGAACGTCACTCGGAAGGGTACTCCACGCTTCCCCCGGAAAAGCCTGCGCGTTCCCACGTGCCACATAGTTGCCCGTCTTTGCCGCACCTTGTTCGATGCATCCGAATCCGACGATTCGGAGATGAAGAAGAGGTCTGGAAGAATCATCGATGAAAATGGGACAGTAGCCATCAGGGAGAGAAGACGGTACGGTCCCCAAGTTCTCTACCAATTGACCGATAGAGACGGTCGTGATGCCGGGGGGCAAATCGAATGGTGTTAAATCAAAGGGGCTCGTTCTTGCGCCATTCCAGTCGTCGAGCAAGTAACCGACTTGGATCACACCTGGTATGAGTTCCGTTCCATTGCTCACCACCGGAAAACCAACTCGCAACGCACGTGAACCACGGGCTCGCGATGTTGCCTCCACCGAGATCCCGCTCCCAAT
>CAYXFO010000239.1:0-640 GCA_964464255.1 uncultured Pirellula sp. | reverse complement strand
CCGACTGCGTTCGATCAGCGAACCCCGTGCGAACAAGTAGGGAATAGATGGCCCTACATCGAACAAGTCCGCTTGACCATTAGGGCTCCCTCCACGTTGCAGATGGACTCGAAAGCGATTCTCTTCTATCGCGCCACCACTCCTCTCCAGGGTTGGTTGATAAACAGCATTCTCTCGATCGACTGACATCAGTTGGCTAGCGAACAAGCTTGGATCGCCCTCGCTCCCCTGGAACTCAATCAGCGGTCCGGCGCCGAACGGAACTCGCGCGCCTAGGCTGGTGTCTTGGTCCGTAGTTGGATCGAGATCATCGTCAAAGTGGAACTCGATCATCCGCTCTGCTGCGTCTTGGCGCTGCGCGTAGGTGCCCCCGTCCATTCCAAGTCCTCGCAACCCCTCGAGCGCCGCCGAGTCGCTCGCTGTTTGCATCTGTCGTTGGGTGAGCCGCGCGATCCCCAGGTCGATGACGAGTGCAGCCATTGCCATCAACGCAAAGACCATCATCACGAAGAGGATCAACACGTACCCAGCCCTTCTGGGAGCGCGCCGTCTCTTTCGAAGGCGTTTTTCAGGGAGCAAGTTCGGGCTCGTCGAAAAGATCGCCATCCCTTATTTTCCCCCGGGAAACGCTTGAAGCGTC
>CAYXFO010000238.1:4819-7107 GCA_964464255.1 uncultured Pirellula sp. | reverse complement strand
CGCCAACAACACCCGCACCTGCCCGCGGCAGCAGCCTGAGAACAGCATTCGCCATCTTGCTGTTGTTTTCAGGTGTCGGTGCAGTCGCCTATTATTGGGAACCCGCGAGTCGACAAGTGCTCAAGTGGCAATGGGAACGATGGCTGCATGCCGACGAAACCGATGAAGATACCTTGGCCGCATTGATCGCTCTCGGAGACTCTGTCGATGACTCGACCACCCTCTTGATTCAACAACTGCAGTCAGAGAATGCAACCCGACGCGCCGTCGCCTTTCAAGTGATCAAGACCCAGTGCGAGTCCCCATCGTTTCGCAAGATGGATGAACTGCGACAAAACCAAATCGTTGAAACCCTCGAACGATGGAAACCCATCGATAACGATCAACGCATGATGCGCGAGTGGATCGCAGCTCGCATGACCTCCCTGCTGGCATCAAGCAATCCTGCCAAGGTGGAATTGCGCAAACGAGTGACGCAAATCCTCGATGCTGGTTCCAACGGTATCGGTCCTCCAAACGCAACAAACGGACGAAGCATGCTGCTCGCTGGCGCGAAAGCATCCATACGCTCCGAAACCGTCTCCATCAAACCCGCTATCCCCTCACTCCCAAACCCTTCCTCACTCCCAAACCCACCTACCCTGCCTCGAGTCAGTAGAAACCTGAGCGAAGGGAGCCTTAGCGATAGCTCGATACCCAATAGCACCGCAAGCATCCCGCCCACCATCGCTCCCATCATCCAGGCCAACTCGGATCCAGGGGATGTGTCCGTGCCTCCCGAACTGCCAATGCTCCCCAACGAACTTCGTAGCCCAATAGCTGCAGAGGAGAAACCGTTGGCCTTGCCTGAACTGCCATCTGCATTACCGCCATCGGCTATGCAACCAACAACCGCTCCTCGAGAACCAACTCGGATTCGCATCGCGAACGAAGGCAATATTCGAACCGTGGCGAACTCGCGATCGATGAGCCTATCCGATGACAAGGAACCGGAACCTCTCCCGAACAAAAAGATGTCGGTGGTCATCAACGTGAAACCAAAGCGAAGCGTCGAGCAACTTCTCAAATCTCTTGAACAGGTTCCGGACGACGAGGTCGCTGCCATTGTCGAGGAACTCGAAACGCAAGACTTCAGCGAGTTGCATGTCGACCTAGCACTCGCCTTGGCGCGAGGTGAATCCGAAGAACGACTCGAGGCCTTATCGGCACTCACCAACAATCCCACAATCAATCCATTGCCCTGGTTGGCATGGATGTCGGAGTCCGAGGATCAGGCAGCGAAAATGAAAGCCATCGCTATGCTCGGCTCCACGGCCGATCCCGAAGCCGCACGCATCCTTCGAATCATCGAGCAACGTGCCTCCGATCCCCAAGTCGCATCCCACATCCAGCAAGCCTTGCAAATCAACGGGGCTGCATCATCCAACAAGAGATAGCCCACTCAAGTTCGCAAAGGAGTTCTGAACCGTGCAGACCAAACAGAGCGCCATCGGCAAGAACACAACCCGCTTCCTCAGGCTGCTGGTTTGCGGGATCGCTATCGGTAACACCTTCGGGAGCGATGTCGTAAGCCAACCCCTGCGCGCAGACGAACCCTCGCAACCACCACCTACCGTTCAAGCTTTCTCGCAAGCCAAAACCTGTTTCGTGCAAACCGCACAGGCCAGCGTACGATGCGGACCGGGAAGCCAATTCTACGCGACCACGACCCTCAAGCTCGGCGCTTCGGTCGATGTGTATGTCGAAACATCCGATGGATGGTCCGGTATCCGCCCACCCGAAGGAAGCCATAACTGGATTCCTGCCAGCTCGGTTTACTTGTTGCCCGGCGGAAAATCAGGCGAAGTCTCCGTCGAGAAGACCGCCGCATTCATCGGAAGCGATACTCCCGAGATCGACTCGCTCCTCTTTCAGACCATGCTGGTACAAACTCAAAAAGTAGCCATCCTCGGCGAAGCCTATCGCGAAGAGAACGAGAAGAAATCCCTCTGGTTTCGAATAGCAACACCTCAAGGGGAATTTCGATGGATCAAAACATCCCAACTCGGAACCAATCCAGTGCAACTAGCAGCCAGCACTAAAAACACATCAAAGCAAGGCAGCGACACGAAGGACACAAACGGAGTCCAACCCGCCAGCGCTGAACAAGTAAAACAGACCACTCCAGGCACAAACACTTCGAAAGTTGTGAAGGCCAACCAAATCATTCGGCGCGAGATGGTGCAAGGTGAACTCGTCCAGGGTGAGATCGTCCAGGGCGAAATCATCGAGGGCGAAATCATCGAGGG
>CAYXFO010000238.1:0-4719 GCA_964464255.1 uncultured Pirellula sp. | reverse complement strand
TCGTCCAGGGTGAGATCGTCCAGGGCGAAATCATCGAGGGCGAAATCATCGAGGGCGATGTCGAGGGGAGTGTCGGTGGCAGTATCGATGGCAACATTGTTTGGTCCGATGAAGCGGAACAGATCGCTCGAATCGAACGAGAGATTGAACTCGAACAAGCACAGATAGCCGAAGAACAGGGAATCGAATCCGATGCGATGCCTGCGCCCCTTCGCCGAAAAAAGGGATCGCATGTCACGGCCTATGGTCAGGACACCGCGTATTGGAATACCTTGAACGGACCCCATGGCCAACCACTCCGAGTGGGACCGGTCAGCGGAGTCTTGGGCTGGCTTGGGTTCAGCATTGTCGATGACGGTACAACATCTATGCAGCCGACCCCGATGCATCCAACACCGGCCCATCGGCCAGGTGGCGGTGCCCTGTCGCGGCGAGGTCCCTACGCACCGAATTCACCCCTCATCGAAAACCGTTTGGATCGTCTTCCCCGACCAACCCGTCGATACTCTGCGGATTCGTGGTTGTCGGTCGCCAACTCTCAAGGTCCACTTTTTGGTTCCGATACCCAAACCGATCCTCAACCGGAAGGAGATACATTTTCCTCCGAACCTAGCCGAGCCTTTGAAAACGTACCGATCGCAGCCGTCAACTATCGAAGAGATTCCTACCTCGAGCCTCGTGCCATGACGGAAACACCGGACCGCTTCTCAACCCCCGCAATTCAAGATGCATTGCTTCAACTGACCGCGATGGTTTCCAAGCCAACCGAACAATGGAACCTTGAACCATACCGTGTCTCCGCCAAGTCTTGGATTGAGTTGGGAGATTCGCCGCTGGTTCGCGGCGAAGCGCGATTGCTGCTAGATCGCATCGAAGAGTTCGAATCGTTGCGCACCCGTTCGATCGCGTTGCAATCGCCGGCTCAGGTCCCTCCGCTTCAGCCCGCTCCACCCCTCAACGCTCCTCCGATGACCGAAGCGATTCCACCGCGAGTGGCCGGCTCTGGCTCCGAAGCATCGGGCTGGCTAGTCAGCGTCCACACGTCACTCCCCGGTCAGCCCGAGTTCGCGTTGACCGATGATGCTGGCAAGGTGCTTGCTTATGTGCGACCAACCACTGGGCTGAATCTTCGTCGCTATGTACAGCAGCCGGTGACTGTCTATGGTGCACCGGGCTACATTCCCAATCTTGCGGCGCGTCAAATCGTTGCGGAACGCGTTGTGCGATTGCGTTGATCGCTCATCGCTTCTTGTAAGTTGACGCGAATTGATGGATCCGTTCCTGAAGGCGGGCCGCCGGGCTCCATCCCAACTCTTGCTCCGTCGATTCTATGTTGCACGTCCATGCGGCGCAGCTCGCTTCGCGAATCTTGTCCGGATTGAACGTGCTCCGCACCCCAAACAGTCGTCCGGTTTGCTCATTGACCCACGCCACACTCCCAACGAGGCTCAACGGCATGCGAAGATTGAACACCCATTTTCGACCCAGTCCATCCGCCGCATACTTCGCGAACTGCGAAAAGGTAATGAACTCTCGATCTGCGATGTAGTAAACTCCCCGTCCATCACCGTGATGTGGTTCGCTTCCTTCGCATGTTCGACCATGGACCGCTGCAGCGATGATCGCATCGATCAAATCCTCGACATGCACAAACGCGATCTCAGGATCATGAAAACCCGCCATCGGATTGAGTCCCAATCGAGCGATTGGGTCCAATAACCTGACCACTTCTTTATCGCCAGTTCCAAACACAATGCCCGGTCGCAAGATCGTCGTCGGAACTCGATGGGCAAAGGAAAGGGCCGCCAACTCTCCTGCATACTTGGATCGGCCATAGTCGGAGATCGGACGGGAAACTTCTCGAGGATGACGAGGCAGAGATCGTTGGCTCGGACCACCTGCCGATACGGAGCTGACATAGATCAAGCGTGGTGGATTGGGGACTTCGCTGCACGCGCGTGCCAAGTTCAGCGTGATGTCGCGGTTGACCTGCAGCAGCTCCGATCGACTCCCTGCCGTCGCCCCCACCATATGGATCACCGTATCGACACCATCGACCGCACGATGCCAATCCTCAGCGCGTTGCATCGATCCCTCATGAACTTGCAGCCCCGGCAGTACAGGCAGCCGCGATTGTCCTCCAGGCCTCACCGCAACGCGCAACTGAGAATCCATACGGCTCAATCGACCGAGCAAGTTTCGACCGATGAATCCGGTTCCGCCGGTGATCAGCACTCGCGAAAGAGCAGGGTCGCCCGTGATGGGTGGATAGAATGAATTCGATTTCGTGGATTGCGTCATGATGCGACTGTCCAATCTTTCGATCTGTCTTATCGGAAAGCATCCCGTGCCAATCACTATTGAACCGAAAATCGGGCTGGAATCAACCCTAAATGGGCACCTCTCCTTGGGGCAATTGCGACTGCATCGGCAAATAACGCAAAACAAGGCCGATGAGGATCATCCCTCCGCCAACCCACGTCCACCAAGGCGCCGGCTCGTAGTCCGGTTCTCCTCCCCGAGCTAAAAACACCCAGACCGGCAGCAGCACCGGTTCGAGCAAAGTAATCAAGGATGCCAAGTGGCTCGGTGTGGTCTTCAGCCCGCCCGCAAACAACAGGTACGGGGTCCCCATCTGAATCATCCCCACTCCCGCCAACAGAAACCACATTCCCCCTTGCGGCCAACCCACTCCGCTCTGCCAGACAAGCGGCCACAAAAGCAATGCTGTCACCGCATGGTTCAGCGCAATAAGCCACGCTGGATCATGCGCCCGCAGCGATCGCAAACTCAGGATCACACCCGCGTAACACATCCCCGATGCAATCGCCAACCACGGAGCCCACCAAAAATTCTTGCTCGATGGCGCGGACATACTGTTCTGCATGATAAGAATGAACAGCACTCCTCCGATACACAACGCGAGCATCCACCAATCCTTGGGCAATGTTGGCTCTCGCAAGATAAAAACCGCAACGAGCATCACCCAGGCTGGCGCGAGATTCTGCAGCCAGATCGCATTCTCAGGTGGACCGCCAACCAGTGCCGTCAAATACGTCCAATTCATCACCGCGAAACAGGCAGCCATCGGCACCATGCGCCAATCCCAACTGATCCGCCGCACCAAAGGAACGAGTATCACCAACGCAAAGATCGCTCGCCACAGCCCGATCGCCGCACCCCGATACTCCACCGGCCAAGCATCAAAGGACGAAGACCTAGCGAACAGCGCGCTGGTACTCCACAACACTGCAGCCGATGCGCACAGGAATGGACCGATCCATCTCTTCCACGATGGTTCGGTTTCGCTGCGAGTATCGCTCGGGGAAACCATCGAACACCTTCATCTATTTGTTCACGTGAACGGTGATCGGCAAACTCGCCTGCACCACGCGATCCTCTTCATTGAGAACGACTCCCTGCAACCGCACCGGACCATATCCAAGGCGTTTGGGATCGAGTTCAAACACCGCTTGGTCGGCCGTCTGCTTGGCGACGATCTCCCAATCGTGACGAATCGCGATCGACCCGCTCGTGGGAGGATTCCTCAGTGTCACCCGCAGTGTATCCCCTTTGCTGGTCGACCATTGCGAAGGGGCTTCGATCGCGATATCCGATTTCTCCGGACCGGTGATAACCCATAGCGTTTGTTCAAAGCGATGCTCGAGTGGCTTGGGGCCGCGAGCCACCAAACGCCATTCTTGAGCACCGCGATCCGCATTGGAAACCTCTACCCGAACTCGCTTTTGAAAGACCGATCCGTTCTTCGGCAATCCATCGACCATCCAAATCATTCGCACCGGGTCCGAGGTGTAATCGTCGTCCGAGGCTTCCAAATCAAAGTTCACCACACCCGAAACCCTCGATCCCGATGCGATCCCTTGCATGGTGAAACGAGGAGGTTCCGCATACGGCTGGCATAACGGGTCCCCGACGATCAGCAACTGATAGGGACAGAGGACCGATTGATAAAACGACTCGGCGACCGTCAGTCCTTGAGCGTAATGAACATGCATCATCGGATGCGGGAACTTGTTTTGAATCGAATAGGGTTCGGTCACCGTTCCGCTGGTTGCCGCAGCACCAAACCGCAACAACTCCGTGGCTTTGGTTTGACTGGTCTCAGTCATCACGCATCCGAAGCTGGTCAAGCTCTCGGCGATCGCGCCCGGCATCAATTCCGCACCGGTGCGAGTCCAATCGAATTGGGCCAGACCGAACATGACGCCACTGCACTTCTCTGCGAAGCCGGGAAGTGGTTGCTGGATGACCCGTGCGTCGAACTTGAGGTTCCTCAGTTTTTCGATAGCGATTTCGAAGTTCGGTTCTCGCGATTTGGTTCGCACATCGCTGGTGATGGTGAACAGGAATGCTCCCGAAGGTCTCGAATAGTCGGCCGATGCGCTTCGTTCCAGATGCTCGATCGCTTTTGGCATCGGGATCCCTTGATCGCGAGTCACACTCAGCATCACCGACATCAGATAGTTCATCCCTTGATTCGCTTTTGCAGATGCCAACGTGTTGGGTGCATAGAAACTGCGAGCATCGAAACCACGCGTAGGCAGATAGCGAAAGTCATCGTTGGGACAACGACTCACCATGCGTTGGAACTCGGGATCTTCTTTCAAGGATACGAATGCTTCATCGTTTGCAATCTCTTTGCGGTACCGCCATCCTTTGCGGATCGCGATCGACAATCGGTTCTTGGCGTTCTCGGTG
>CAYXFO010000237.1:0-7120 GCA_964464255.1 uncultured Pirellula sp. | reverse complement strand
TGAAAACATAGGAACGGTTCGTTTTCGCCACGATTTATCGGTGAACATGTACAATGCTCGGCCAACTTAGCGTCCCATCCCATAGCTACCAACCCATCGCGAATCGATTCGTGCACCGATCGATAAAGTGCCTCGCTGTGCCCTTTGCTCGCCTCGTCAGAGTTTGCTGGTATAACGAAACTGTAAGTCCATTCGCGGTCATGAAGGATCGCTCCGCCTCCCGTTTTTCGTCTGACCCAAGGGATCGCGCGTAGCTCTCGTACATGGCTAATGCGAACGTCTTTCTCGCATTGCTCCATGTTCTGAAAATGTCCAAGTGACAGCGTTGGCTGGTCCCATTGGTACAGACGGATCGTAATCGGGCTACCGGGGCGAGCCTCGGCGAGCATGGCTTCGTCGATCGCCATATTCGCCTCTCCTGAGAGAGGTGGATCGCGACGAACCACTATGGAGCGAGACTGCATACGAGCCATGACCGACCTGCGTTATCCTTGCTCGGCGCACATCTTTTGGTAATCGGCATAATTCATCAATCGATCAAACTCACTCGGGTCGGAGATCTTGACTTTGATGATCCACCCCTGTTCATAAGGATCCGTGTTCAAGCGATCGAGATGATCGACCAACTCAGAGTGAACCTCGACGACTTCGCCACTGACGGGGCTATACATAGGCGAAACTGCTTTCACGCTCTCGACTTCACCGAACTCCTGACCTGCTGTCAAGCGAGCTCCCACCTCTGGCAACGCCATGAAGACGATGTCGTTGAGCTGCGCGACTGCGAATGCAGAGATGCCGATCGTTGCGATCCCCGATCCGTCGGTCGGCGGAGCTACCCATTCATGGGACTCGCAATATTTCAAGCTATCGGGTTGGAGCGACATGAGGTTCCTCGAAAAGTGGAATATCGAAAATGGGAAAGGGGTCGGTTACGGCGGCGCGCCTTGGATGAAGTACTAGTTATTGAGGACGGCGATAAAAAGGCAAGTCGACGATCGTGGCCGTGGCTCGCGTTCCGCGAATATCGACATCGAGCGTCTGACCGACGTGCGCGATCTCGGAACTCAAGTATGCCATTGCGATAGGGCGTTGAAGGGTCGGCGAGAATGTGCCGCTGGTCACGGTACCTACTGGCCGATGATCGCGATCGAGGCAATTGGCATTCTCCCTTGCCGCTCTGCGACCCTCGATCGCCAGTCCAACGCGACGAGCCGGAAGGGGTGTACTGGAGCGTTGCCTGAGCGTTTCGGATCCGATGAAGTTGCGGTCCTTGAGATTGCACGCAAAGGAAAGACCCGCTGTGTAGGGATCGATGTGCTCGGTCAACTCATGACCATACAGAGGCATACCGGCTTCGAGTCGCAAGGTATCGCGAGCCCCGAGTCCCACCGCTGAAACCCCATGCTCGCGTCCGGCAAGCAGAATGTTCTCCCAAACTCTCTGGGCATCCTCAGCGCGAACAATCCATTCGAAACCGTCTTCACCTGTATAACCCGTTCGAGACACAATGCAGGGTTTGGACATCTGATCGGTGACTTTCGCGCGATAATATCCAAGCTGCAGAACGGACGGAGGGAGCAATCGACCGCACACTTCGATCGCTTTGGGCCCCTGCACTGCGATCATCGCTGTGCTGTCGGTTACGTCATGGAACTCAACGTCGGGAAAATCAGCCAGATGCGGTTGCAACCATCGCACGATCTTCTCTCGGTTGCTCGCGTTGACGACGAGCAAGAAGTAGATCTTCCCGCTCGGGCTCTCCAGGCAGCTGACCAAAACATCGTCGAGAATCCCCCCCTCCTCATTGCAAACCAAAGAATAGCGCACCATCCCGGTTTGCATATCGACGACTCGGCGAGTGAGCAGATGGTCAAGCAATTGATCAGCCCGGGGCCCGTCGAACCGAAGCCTACCCATATGAGAGATATCGAACACTCCTGCAGCGGTCCGCGTCGCAGTATGCTCGGCGACGATCCCTTGAGAATATTGAATGGGCATGTGATAGCCCGCGAATGAAGCCATGCGAGCTCCGTGTGCGACATGCCAAGCATGCAATGGAGTCTTGAGGTCGATGGCGGTCATGATGCAACTTGATCGTTCGTTGGAGGCTACGAAATCGGTAAAAGATAACCTTCGGTGGCAAATGCAACGGCCATAGAGACGAATAGCCTACTCGCCCCGCAGAGTGCTCTCAAGCCTCGTTGATCGGCGAGCCCAGTTACTTCCGTCTGGGTATTTTACTTCGAGAGGAAGTCCCCGATTTTTTTCGCTGCTTGGCACCGACGATCCGGTCTCCTCCCTCACTTTCCGATTCGGCGGGTTCTCCCATCCGGTCCCGTGAGCGAAGGATCTTGTCCCGGAGCGCGGCGGCTCGCTCGAATTCCAGGTTTTCTGCTGCGGCCAGCATCTCCTCTTCGAGACTTTTCAAATAGGCCTCCGTGATGATCTCAGCCGCCGGATCCCTTTTGACGATGTCTCGGGCTCGTTTGCGAGCTTCCGCAGCCTCATGAATGCTCGCCTTGATTTCCTTCTTGACCGTTTCCGGCGTGATTCCATGCTCGGCGTTGTATTCCTCCTGGCGTTTGCGACGACGACGGGTCTCCTCGATCGCCATCTGCATCGATGGAGTGATCGTATCGGCGTACAGGATGACTTTGGAGTTGGCGTTTCGAGCAGCCCGACCGATGGTCTGAATGAGGGAGGTCTCGCTTCGCAGAAAACCCTCCTTGTCCGCATCCAAAATCGCGACCAATGAGACTTCGGGAAGGTCCAAGCCCTCGCGCAGCAAATTGACCCCTACCAGTACATCGCAACGACCATCTCGCAGTTCGCGCAACAACTCGACCCGTTCGAATGCATCGAGTTCGCTGTGCAGCCAACGACACTTGACATCATGATCGGTGAAAAAGTTGGCCAAGTCTTCGGCAAGGCGTTTGGTGAGCGCGGTAATCAGTGTTCGGTCACCCATGCGTACACGCTCCCGGATCTGTTCGAGCAAATGCATGACTTGGCCTTGTGCAGGAACCACCTCCACGATCGGATCGAGCAATCCTGTCGGACGAATCACTTGCTCGACTACTTCTCCCCCCGTCTTTTCGAGCTCGTAGTCTGCGGGAGTCGCTGACACGAAGATGACTTGATTGATCTTTCCCTCCCATTCCTCAAAGCGAAGGGGCCGATTGTCCAAGGCGCATGGCAGGCGGAAACCGTGTTCGACCAACGTCGTCTTGCGACTTCGATCCCCGGCATACATAGCCCTCACCTGCGGAATCGTGACATGCGACTCATCGATGAACAGGAGGAAGTCCTTGGGAAAGAAATCGTAGAGCGTATCCGGAGTCGCACCGGGAGCTTTGCCAGAGAGGGGTCGAGAATAGTTCTCGATCCCTGGGCAGTAGCCGACTTGTTGAAGCATCTCGATATCAAAACGCGTCCGCGCATTGAGACGTTGCGCTTCGAGGATCTTTCCCTCCGACTGGAATTTCGCGAGTTGCTCTTCTAACTCCTTGCGGATTACCTGGACAGCATGGGTGATGCGATCCTCGCTCGTTACGAAATGCTTCGCCGGATAGATGTATACTTCGGGCAACTTCGATATCGACTCGCCACTGATCGGGTTGATGATCGATATCTGCTCGACCTCCTCACCCCACATCTCGATCCGATAAGCAAACTCCTCGTAGGAAGGCCATAACTCCATGGTATCGCCACGGATGCGAAATCGACTCCGCTCAAAAGCCGTGTCGTTGCGTTCGTATTGAATATCGATCAATCGCAGGATCAAGTCTTCGCGGGGAATCGACTCCCCAACGCGAATCGGGACCACCATCTTGCGATAATCTTCCGGGGATCCTAAACCATAGATGCACGATACGCTGGCGACGATAATGCAGTCGCGACGACTGACCAGCGCGCTGGTAGCCGCCAAACGCAGCCGATCGATCTCCTCATTGATCGACGCATCTTTCTCGATGTAGATGTCCCGCTGCGGGATGTAGGCCTCTGGCTGGTAGTAATCGTAGTAACTGACAAAGTAATGCACGGCGTTGCGAGGAAAGAATTCCTTGAACTCGGAGTAAAGCTGGGCGGCGAGCGTCTTGTTGTGGCTCAACACCAACGTCGGCTTCTGCATCGTGGCGATGACGTTGGCCATGGTGAATGTCTTGCCCGATCCTGTCACCCCCATCAATACCTGATGGCGAGCCCCGGTCTTCAATCCGCGCACCAATGCATCGATCGCTTCCGGTTGATCCCCAGAGGGTTGGAAGCGACTGTCCAGATCGAATCCCATCGGATTGTCATCGCTGTGCATGTCGTGGATCCACGGTGACGTACGGACGAAGCGCCCTCAGTTTCCCATCTTTGATACCAGGTATCCTGGTCAATTCCTCAACGTCCGTAAAGCCTCCCGCGGAACTTCGATACGCGACAATCGCTTCCGCAGACTTGGGACCGATCCCCGGAATCAATTTCAACTCCCGTATACTCGCTCGATTGATGTCCACTACGAATTCAGCCGGCAATGGCTCCCGGTTCGCTGGACGCCAAGTATCAAAAGTTACCCAAACGATCGCTAGCAACAGCGAGCCGACTGCCAACGATCGCCAAGCTCGATTGCGACGGTCAAGCGATTGAAGCGCCCTCGCCTGCCATGGGTCCTGATCAACGATCGAATTCTCTGAGCGTTCAGGGTCCGGCATCCATTCCCCTTATAACAGCCATCAAAACGTAACAAACATCAAAACGTAACAACCATCGAGCTCGAAGCGACGTGCTGTGAGTCGAACTCATTCGAAGCTATGGCCCAGAACTTGTTTACTCCGAAGCTAGTTGCTCCGAAGTTGAGCGAGAACCTCGGAAACGATACGGTCGATGACTTCATCGCTTGCGTCTGGGGCCACGCTCGGCGGTGCCATCGTCTTGGATTGCAGGAATTCGAACTGTGCCAGCATCTCTTGGATCTTGCGCTGCGCGACATCGGCCGCCGTGGTTTGCTGCGGCGTCAAGGGTTGCCGCGATTGACCGAGGTCCCATCCGCGGATCTTGGCACCGCGACGGAAGCCTTCCGGAAATTCAACCGTGCTGAGCATCGCATCGAAGAGAGGAAGCAGACGATATTGCAACTGCATCGCTCGATCCCACTGCAAAGCTTTGCAAGCTTCATAAATCGCACGGGTCAGTTCCGGGACAACACCGCTGGTTGCGTTGGTGCCACCATCGGCTCCAATGAGAAGCATTGGAACGAGCACCACATCCCAGCCTGTCAAGAACGAGAAGTCAGGTCGCAGAGGACGGACCTCGGAGATCATGCGCATCATATGGGGGATGTCGCCCGAGCTATCTTTGATACCGACAATTCGAGGGCACTCCTGCGCCAATCGCTTGACCGTAGGGACATCGATGGGAGAGGCGAACAAAGGAATGTTGTACAGCGTCACATCGACGGAGACGCGATCGGCGATCTCCTTGAAATAGGCGAACACACCGTCAGGTGCCAATCGATAATAAAATGGCGCCACGATGGCAACCGCTCTGCATCCCAAGGCACCATAGGTATCGCAAGCTCGGATCGTCTCCGACACATTGGCTTCGGCCGCCCCTGCTAGGATAGGAACGCGATCTCGGGTCTGATCGACCACGACTTCAATCACGCGCCGCCTCTCCTCCGGCGTAAATCGAACGAACTCACCGGTGCTACCATTCGGGTACAGCCCGTGCACACCATGCTCGATGAGCCAGTCGACGTAAGCACGCAGTTTGTCTTCGTCGAGACGACCGCGTGGATCTAGGGGAGTGATGTTTGGAGTGAAGATGCCTGCAAGTGGTTGTTTCATGGAGGTAACCATAGCACAAAAAGGAATGCGGCGCAAGAATCCCAAACGATTCCCGAACGAGGTGCTGCGACGCCTAGGTTTTGCTGCTACTTCCCTGGTTCGGCGGGTGCAGCCTTGTTGCTTCTCAGCCGCTGTGCCATCAAGTCGCTCACCTCGGTCATGCGATTGGGTTCCCCGATGGTTTTTTCCAGCATAAACGCATCGTAAAGCTCGCCGGTCGCCGTTCGGGCTTCGTATCGAAGCTTCATCCCATCGATATGAATGATCTGGTAGAGCTGCGTGTCCTCGGCCATGCGGACCATGAATGGTTTCGGTGTCGCATTGTACATTTTCGGACCGCTGACTGAGACGACATAAACGGTGCCGTGATGTTCGTCGCGAGCCGTCACTCCCACTGGCACGTTGCCGATCGTCTCCGGAGGAGAACTCGGAGTATCCAAACCGGTCCGCCCATAGGAATGGTCGTGACCCTGGAGGACCAGATCGACGTTGTATTTGTCGAGAATCGGTTTCCAACTCATGCGAATGATCGGATTGTCGCGGTCCTTGGCAGTCGAAAAGATCGGATGATGGAAGGAGCAAACGATCCAGGGCTTAGTGTTCTTGCTGAGAACTTGCTCGAGCCATTCGGCCTGTTCTTTGATCTTGGTGTTGCTGTCCAGAATGACGAAGCGGGTGTTCTGATACTCAAATGTGTAGCAGGTTTCTTCGAGTCCCTCGGGTCCGTGATCTGGGAGTGTGAACTGCGGTCGCCAGTGATGGGTCACTTGCCGCTTGAGTTCATTGACTTTGTGCTGTTCATGATTGCCGACGACGGGGACGTTGGGGATCATCGCGTTGAGCCAATGGCCTGCACCGAACCACTCTCCCCATTCCGCATCGGACTGTGCGGTGTTGATCAAGTCCCCGGCGTGGAGCAGGAACTTTGCCTTTGGAGCATCGCTGTACGCTTCTCGGATCACGCGCGACCACATGGAACGAATATCGTTTTGAGCGTCGCCGAAATAGATAAAAGAGAACGGCTCCCGTTCGACGCGAGCGGTCGAGAAATGAAACCACTCGCTCCAATTCGTCCCATCCCCCACTCGATATGCGTACTTGGTTCCAGGGGTCAAGTCCTTGAAGGTGACGCTGTGGAAGTGCGCGGTGTTGATATCGGTTTTCAGGGCGGTGGAGGTCGCGTCAAAGCTCTTGGCATCATTGCGCAATCCCGGTCCAGCTGTAGCGACGGCTAACTCGGCTTTGCCAACCGCTACTTCCGTGCTGGTGCGCCACGTGACCGATTG
>CAYXFO010000236.1:4674-7161 GCA_964464255.1 uncultured Pirellula sp. | reverse complement strand
AGATAGCAGAAAGGGGAGGAAAAGGCAAATAGGTGGGTGGCACGTATTGTGTTCGCACGTATTAGGTTCGCACGTGGGTGGCACGTAACGTAAGCGCAGCACGAAAATGCGAGTATGTGACTCACAAAAAGCGTAGCTTAGGCTCTATTTCATCAGTTCCTGCCTAAGAAATGTATAAGCAATCGCTTGCATGAACGCTGACTGGCGATTGTTCGCCGCTCCGCCATGGCCCCCTTCGATATTTTCGTAGTACCAAACGGGATGCCCCATCGCTTCCATCTTGGCCATCATCTTTCGAGCATGCCCCGGATGGACGCGGTCGTCGCGCGTTGACGTTGTGAATAGAACGCGCGGATAACTGACCTTATCCCTCACGTTCTGGTACGGCGAGAACTTTTGGATGAAGCTCCATTCCTCGGGTACGTCCGGATTGCCGTATTCAGCCATCCAAGATGCCCCCGCCAGCAGTTTGTTGTAGCGCTTCATATCGAGAAGCGGTACTTGGCAGACCGCGGCATGAAACAAATCGGGGTAAAGAGTTACCATGTTGCCGACGAGCAATCCCCCGTTCGAACCGCCCTGCACAGCCAACCGCTCCTTGCGTGTGACTTTGCGTGCGATCAAGTCCTTGGCAACTGCGGCGAAATCCTCATAGGCCCGCAATCGGTTCTGCTTGAGTGCCGCTTGGTGCCATCGCGGACCATATTCGCCGCCTCCTCGAATGTTGGCAACCACGTACACGCCACCCTGAGTCAGCCACGCACGACCGACAGTCGCGCTGTAGGCTGGCTGGAGCGATATCTCAAATCCGCCGTATCCGTAAAGCAGCGTCGGGTGATCACCCGTCGGCTTGAAATCCTTTTGTGCAACCATGAAGTATGGAACACGGGTGCCGTCACTGCTGGTCGCAAAGTGTTGCGTGATCGCCAGGCCCTTGGAATCAAAAAACTGAGGCAATCGCTTCAACTCGATCGGATCGCTTCCGATCGTCCCGATCGACAGTGTCGTTGGGGTCAAATAGTCCGTTGATGTCATGAAGTAATCGTTGCAATCATCTGGATCGACAGGCGTGACACTCACCGTTCCGAACTTCGGAGCCCCCCGCAGCGGTTCTCTTTTCCATCCTTCGGGTGAGTAAGTTAAAACCTCAACACGGTTTTTCACATCATCGAGAATGTTGATGAGTAGGTGATCCTTGGTGAACCCATAGCTGTCGAGAGCAGTGGTATCGGTCGGCTCAAATAGCACATCGAAATTCCGTTTGCCCGACATGAAGGCATCGAAGTCGATCACCAACAGCGAACCGGCTTTGTAGGATCGATCGTTGACCGACCAAGGCTCTCGCAACTCAACCGCCATCCACTTTCGGTTTACCGATTTGTTCGCGGTATTCGGCACATCAATCTTGACGAGTTCTTTTCGATCGTTGAGCAGATAGAGTTCGTCGTTGTAAAAAGCGATATTTCGTGAAACGAAGTTGCGTTCAAAGCCAGGCGAATCATCGTGAATGGCGCCGATCGACATATCGGTCGATTTTCCCTCGTAAAGAGTGGTGGCCGACTCCATGGGAGTCCCCCTTTTCCACATCTTGGCAATACGCGGGTAGCCTGAGTCGGTCATGCTGCCAGGTCCGAAGTCTGTGGAAACAAATACATGATCGCGATCGATCCAAGACATCCGACCTTTGGCCTCCGGACGCTGAAAGCCATCGGCAACGAACTCGCGTTTCACCAGATCGAATTCCCGCGTGACATCGGCGTCGGCTCCCCCTCGGGACAACGAGATCAATGCTCGCGTATAATCGGGACGCAGAAGCGCAGCACCTTTCCAGACCCAGTTTTCTTTTTCGTTTGCACCCAGCGCATCGAGATCGAGCAGCACTTCCCAGTTCGGTGTATCCTTCTTGTACTCTTCGAGGGTCGTGCGACGCCATAGTCCGCGTTCATTCTTCTTGTCTCGCCAGAAGTTGTAGTAGTATTCGCCATGCTTGACGACCAAGGGAATGCGGGCGTTGGAGTCAAGAATGTCGAGCAGGTCTTTTCGGAGCGGTTCAAAACTCGGGTCCTCTTCAAACCTTTCTTGCGATTTCGCGTTTCTGGCCCGCACCCAATCGAGTGCAGTATCGCCACCGACATCCTCGAGCCATTGATACGGATCGTCGCTAGCAACTACAGGGTTGGGTACGGGTTTCGAGTCCTGTGCCGTCAACGTCAAGCCTCCTAAAACGAAAAACGGAACGATCCATGTAGGTTTCCAATGATGCATTCCAAAGAACTCCTCAATACTTCGAGAGCCTATCAGTAAATTTAGAAATTTCTCTTCTGGAAAAGAGTTTATTGTAGTTCGGCATCCACCCAAACGAGTCGATGGTCCGACGCACGAGCTAGCTGATTTCCACGTTCGGATTCCTTGGCTGACGGCCAATAGATTCCGCTATCCACGATCCGAAAATGGTTGGAGGGTAGTACATAATCGATTCGAAGATTT
>CAYXFO010000236.1:0-4664 GCA_964464255.1 uncultured Pirellula sp. | reverse complement strand
GATTTCCAGGGTTCTTGTCGTTGAAATCCCCTGTATCTTGCGACGGTTCACCTCGATGCCTCGCGTTTGCTTGACCGGATGTTTCGGAGGCCTCAACCCCGCCTTTGCTCGTGGGCACCATCCCTTGAGCGACCCGAGAGGAGCTTAGCAGTTTCTCAATCGCGCTGTGTTTTCCATCCCCATCGAATGGATCGGCATTCAGGTCTCCCAGGATGACAAACAGGTCGCTGTCCTCTAAACCACCCTTCTTTCCTTGATCATCGATCAAGTAATCCCCATTCCCCTTGTCGCTGATGTAGTCGATCCAGAGCCGGATCTCGTCATGGTTACGGCATCCATTGCGATCCTCCGGGCCATCGAACACAGGAGGCGTAGGATGCGATGCAAGGACATGGAGCGTGCTGTCCCCGATCTTCACAGGTACGTCCCAATGCGATTTGGAACTCAGTCGCAATTGCTCCCAGACTGAATCTGCGTGGAAGAAGGTACCGTCCTTGGCGGGGCGCTGTGCGTTGGGCATCTGGCTCCATCGAAACTTTTGAAATGTCCTGACTTGATCCGAAAGGATTGGATAGCGACTCAGGACCACCATTCCGTACTGTCCTGGAAACGCTCCATACCCCCACGAATCATCGGGATCCCCGTTGCGACCGTTGTTGTTTAGATCCATTCCTGAGGGTTCGCCGGTATTCACTGGGGCAGAGAACGCGAACTTCAAATGCCTCGATGTATCAACAGGCCCGTTCGGCTGAGGCATCTGAAGGAACTTCTTTAGAAGCAACTCTGCGTTCGATTCATTGTAGTCCACCTCGTTGAGCAACAGGACATCTGGATTCACGCACTGAATAATCGTAGCGATGTCCACGATTTGCTGATCTGCAGCGGTCAGATCACGCGTCAATTCGCCAGCTTCCTTCCGGTTCATCGCGGCATTGAAGGTCGCGATTCGAATCGCTTTGCCTTTAGGTGGCGGAAGGACGGGCGGGGAGTCGGGATTTTGGGACAGACCTATCACTGGCAAGCACCATACAACCAGGAAAAAAATATTCTTCATTGGTAACTCGATCGCAAATTAGTTCCCGCAGCTCAAAAGTTGCTATTCCAAGGGGTGTCTGTTACATTCGATACCATGAACCATATGAACACAAGTCCAGGAAAAATCTGTTCAACGGGAAATAGTGAGACGGATGATTGTTGCCACTGTCGCCATTGCGATCATCGTCACCGCTCGGTGATCGCGAGTCCTTCTACGAGTGGTCGTTTTTTCATGATGCAGCATGCGACTCATAAAGTTCTTCGAGGAATCGTTTTCTTGTTTCTATGCCTGGCATTTACGTGCTTCGTCCACCACAAGGAATCACTAGCGAGCGAGCCAGGGAAAACGGTACTCCTGCCAGCAGACATCCAGTTGACGGCCTTCCAGAACGAACAACAGATCAGCCTGCGAACGATTCTCGAGGGTGGCGCGTTTTCAGCGGATCTCCTCGCCCGTCCCGCTCCGTTGGACGGGTTCGATATCCGGATTGCAAATCCAGAAATTGCCGAGATCTTGCACGACGAGCATGGCACACACCGCGTCCTCGCCAAGCAATCAGGTGAAACGGAATTGATTGTTGGGTGGAAATCCTCAAGCGGTGTCCGCAATGAAGCGAGAGCAAGCGTTAGGTGTATCGAAATAGACAAAGAACCCGAATGGGAGTTCCGCAGTCACGTCCAGTCCATCTTCGCTCGAAGCGGTTGCAACATGGGGGCGTGCCACGGGGCATTGGCGGGCAAAGGAGGCTTTCGATTGTCGTTGCGAGGCTACGATTCGGAGACCGATCACTTCAACATCACACGTCAAGATCTCGGTCGACGCATCGAGTTATCCGACCCGGCAATGTCACTGTTGATCGCCAAGCCGAGCGGCAAGATCGAGCATCGAGGCGGATTGCGACTCAAGTCAGACTCGAGGGACTATGAAATCCTCTCCCAATGGATCGCCAAGGGTGCGGCCGGACCTCGCGAAGATGAACCCAAACTTGTATCGATCGAAGTGCTGCCGAACGCAACCGAACTGAAAAAGGGAACTTCGGAGCACCTAGTTGTTCAAGCGAGATACTCCAACGGCCGGGTCGAAGATGTTACGCGGTGGGCCAAGTTCAGTTCCAGCGATGAATCGATCGCGCTGGTGAACGAACATGGCAAGGTGGATATCATCGGGCCGGGCGAGGGGGCCGTCGTCGCATGGTTCGCTAGCCGCGTGGCCTTGGCCCGCATTCGTGTCCCGTTCGCAGAAAATACAAGTGAGCGTCCTACGCTGGCCTCTATCGAGAACCGATTAGGAAACGCCAACCCGATCGATCAATGGACTGCCCGCCAATGGTACACGCTAGGTTTGGATCCATCTGACCGTTGCACCGATGCGGAATTCATGCGCCGCACCAGTCTCGATGCGACAGGCACATTGCCAACCCCTGAACAGGTCGAGGCATTTCTCGCCGATGCGACACCTGACAAACGCTCCCGATGGATCGATCACCTCTTGGCTAGTCCGGAGTTTGTCGACTACTGGGCCTATCGCTGGTCGGACCTGTTGATGCTCAATAGCAATCTTCTGCCGACCGATGGTGTGCGATCGTACTACCAATGGATCCGACAGCAGGTGGAAAGAAACGTGCGGTGGGATGCGATGGTTCGCGATATTCTGACTGCCCGCGGAGAATCGCTTGAAAATGGCGCGACGAATTTTTATGCCATCAACCAAGACCCCGAAGGAATGACCGAGAACGCATGCCAAGCCTTCATGGGGTTATCGATCGGCTGCGCCAAGTGCCATAACCATCCACTCGAAAAATGGACCAACGATCAGTACTATGCCATGGCGAATATGTTCGCGCGAGTTCGCGCTAAGGGATGGGGAGGCGAAGTTCGCGATGGTGCTGCATCACGGACTGTCTACGTTGCTGACCGAGGGGATTTGATCCAGCCGTTGCGTGGGAAACCGCAACCTCCCGCGCCCTTGGATGCTAACCCGATCGAAATCGACTCGCCACTCGACCGTCGCGTTGTCTTGGCCGATTGGATGACCTCTCCGGAAAATCCCTACTTCACCCGCGCGATTGTCAATCGTGTATGGGCAGCGTACTTCGGCATCGGGCTAGTCAATCCGGTCGACGATATGCGTGCCAGCAACCCAGCCAGCAATCCAGCCCTCATGGACTACCTCTGCCGCTATACCGTCGAGCAACAGTACGATCTAAAAGCGTTGATGCGTCACATCATGAACTCAGAGACCTATCAGCGAAGCAGCCGCCCTGCAGCCAGCAATGCCCAGGACCGAAAATACTTCACTCACTATTATCCGAAACGTTTGATGGCAGAGGTCATTCACGATGCGATCGCCAACGTGACGGGAGTCCCTACCGAGTTCACCAAAGTGTCCTTCTTGGGGGGCGATAAGCGAGACACCAAGTTTTATCCCAAAGGAACTCGTGCTTTGCAGCTGTTTGACAGCAGCGTCGATAGCAATTTTCTTAAGACTTTTGGTCGAAATCAGCGCAGAATTACTTGCGAATGCGAACGGAGCGATGAACCGAGCGTCATTCAGGTGCTCAACCTGAGCAATGGCGACACCGTAAACAGCAAGCTGAATAGCCAGGAAAGCATTGTCGAATCCTGGCTTCAAACCTATCGAGACGACCCTGCTGGACTCGTCCGTGCGGCCACCCTCCGAACGCTGTCCAGGTACCCAACAGAGCAGGAAACCAAGCGATTGACCGAGGAATTGAAGGCGGAAGAGCCAGAGCGGCGAATCGCAATCGAGGACCTTCTGTGGAGCCTGATCTCCTCCAAGGAATTCCTGTTCAATCACTGAATGAAGATTTCCCAACACTCCCTTGCATGAGTAAAAATAGATTACACTCGTATCCGAGAGGCGGTTGTGCAGAACAGAGGAGGCCTGACTTCGTAACCCAAGGAGAGAAAAGCTCATGAGCGAGAACACTTCACTGGATTGCAGTGTGCTCGTCCTGAATCGGTTTTACATGGCGATTCGCGTCATCGATGTGCGACGCGCGATGACCTTGCTGTATCGGGGATGCGCTGAAGTCATTACGATCGAGGACGATCAATACTCCAACTACGATTTCGAGAATTGGTGCGAGATGTCG
The DNA here is from genome assembly GCA_964464255.1 of uncultured Pirellula sp. GTDB lineage: Bacteria > Planctomycetota > Planctomycetia > Pirellulales > Pirellulaceae > JBKCUI01. The sequence goes on along the minus strand of CAYXFO010000236.1, from coordinate 513 downwards.
GAACTCAAGGCGCTAGAAAAGCAGCCAGAGGAAGACTACATCAAGACGCCGACACGGGAATTGCAGGTTCCTCGGATCGTTCGCTTGGTTCTCTACGATCGTATTCCCAAATCAACCGTTCGCTTCAACCGCAAGACCCTCTTTGCCCGAGACGGATATCGTTGCCAGTATTGCGGGCAAACACGACCCATGAGCCAACTGAGTCTCGATCACGTTGTGCCTCGATCTCAGGGGGGGCGAACCACGTGGGAGAATGTGGTCTGTTCCTGCACGAACTGCAACAGCAAGAAAGGGGGCCGCACACCCCTTCAAGCCAACATGAAACTGCTGAGCGATCCGATACGCCCCTCGGCGAACCCGGGAATTGCTGTCACCCTCAAAGATCCGCGATATCAATCTTGGAAAACCTTTCTGTCCGGTGCCGGCGCATAGCATCCCGCACGACTCGCCCCCTCCGAGATGCTTAGCATCCAAATACTAGCCGAGATGCGCAAGCATCCGGGTGGAAGCGCA
>CAYXFO010000235.1:0-7165 GCA_964464255.1 uncultured Pirellula sp. | reverse complement strand
AGTCGGTACCGATCAGGTATACACGTCGGCGCGCTCCCCCATCGGGACTCATGAACCACTCGAGAGAAGGCAGGATCTGTTGGTTCGGAGTCATGCCACCGTAGAAAACATAGCGAGAGGATTCGTTACCCTCGTACTGCAACGGATAAAAGAGCAGGGTCTCCGAGTTCTCGACGATCGGAATCACGGCCTTGCGATCGACCGATCTCCAGCCTCCGAAGATCACCGGCACCTTGGATTCCACCAGTTCCTGTGCACGTTTGGCAAAGATATCCTCGCGTGTTCTGCCGTCTTGAATCACCGGTTCCAATGGTCGTCCGAGAACGCCACCCGAGGCATTGATTTCCTCGATCGCTTGCAGCACGACATGTTTCAACTGGGTTTCGCTGATCGACATCGAGCCGGTTTGTGAGAAGAGGACGCCGACTCGTATGGGCTCTGGCTTGGGTTTGCCAAGCAGTTGTTCCACCAGTCCATCCTGCGAATCTTTGGATAGCTTCTCGCATCCGGAAAGGGTCACGGAAATGGCCGCAAGCAGAAGTGCAGCCACGAAGGCAAAGCTCTTTCCCATAGGAGTCTTTCGCGGCACGATGTCTCGGTTATTCTTCCGTTGCATTGCTGGCGATGGCATGGCTACTCCTCCAGCAAGCGCGTGTGAATTTGCTTGAACGGTTCCGGCGAGATGCTGACATCACCGCGGAATGGTTTATCCATCGACGCGATCAGAAAGATCATCATCCCGAGAAAGCAGGCCAACATCCCTCCCAGGAACAGGTGGCTCATCAGCCGCATATCGAACAGCCACACGAGTGTGATGTTCATCATTGCTCCGACGAGAACAACGATCCACATGATCTCAGGGATCGACGTGGAAATGGCCAGCAACCTCATCTGACGTTTTTCCAGATAGTTGTTGTATTGCTTGAGGGTTTCCGCATGCATGATTTCCTGGCCAGCGGTTTGCGGTTCGAATTTCAGAAGCCGCTCATGAAAGGCGCTCATGGTGAAGCTGCCTTCCTTGGAGACGATCCCCTTCTGTTGATTCGGCCACGAGATTTTGATCAGGTCCCGCGTATAGTCTCGCAACATCCAAATCAGATTTTTTCGCTCTGGTTCCGGATAAGCCGATACATCGGTGGCTAGCGCGGACAACGAGGAAGCTTCACCCGAGACCACGTTTTCAACGTCGCGAAAGTTCTGGTAGGCAGCCACTGCGAGCAGGCCAAGCAAAAGCCCGTAGAAAACGCCGAAGCACGATAGGACGTAACCCACGAGGTCATTGACACTCTCGCGGTGTTTCACGAATGACCGAAGAATCGGTCGAGCGATGATGGTTCCCACCCAACTAAATGCGACGAAAAAACCGCAGGTCAGGGTTGCAAAACGAAGCGAGGAGATCGTGTAAATCCAATCGAACACTCGGATTCCTCAATCAAAGAAGTTGGTCTGTGGTGCGAACGTCCCACGTATCGTAATCCAACGCGGGTAGGAATCGAGTTGCACCCACTGATTTTTGGCATCGTAGATGGAAGCGGAGGGGATCCCTTTAGTGCAAGAACCTGCACGCACCAAATGCCTTCGAAGACTTAGGCTCGCGGTAGCAACGATGCGCGGAGGTGGGTCAGCAAATCGGCAGCGTGCTTGATTTCCTCTTTTTGTCGTTCCGGTTCTTGAGGGATTTCTCGCTCGATGGTGAGTGGACCGCTGTAACCGATCTCTTTGAGCGTTGCCAGGTAGATAGAAATATCGACTTGCCCCTTGCCCAATGGCACCTCTGCTCCCCAAGTTCTTCCGGGTTGGTCGCTCCAAGTAGCATCTTTGCAGTGAACACTCCGAACATATCGGCCTACTTTGCGAAGGGCTTCGATCGGTTCGCCCGTTCCGTACAAAATCATGTTCGCTGGATCGAAATTGATGTACAGGTTGGGCCGCTGCGTATCGCCGATGAATTGCAACAAGGCATCGGCAGTCTCTTGGCCGGTTTCCAAGTGGATGGCTTGCTCGTTTTTGGCCGCATGATCACAAAGCAGACGCGTCACCTCTACCACATCGAGATATTCCTTGGACTTGGTGTCGTGAGGAACAACACCGAGATGCAATCCAACGACATCGCACCCAAGGATGCGTGCAAAGTCGGCGATCTCTTTCATTTCGACGAGTCGTGCCGCACGGGTCTCGGCTGGCACCAAGCCGATAGTCCGTTCGACGGTCGGAATATCTGCATAGCTTTCCCCTTCAAACCCGCCGAAGACGCATGTCAATTCGATTTGGTAAGCGTCCAAGCGTTTAAGGAATGCTTCAGCGGCCGAAGGAGTACGTCCAGCAGCATGGGGAGCGTGCAATTGTATCGATGGAATCCCAAGCTCCTTCGCGACCTCCAAGTGGACCCCCAAACCTGCGTCGATGCTGGTGAATACACCAATGGACCAAGGAGCGAGTGTCATCGATTCAGCCTTTCAAATAACTAAGCCTGGAGTGAGTAAGGTGTCTAGAGATCGCGTGAGTTGGATTAAAGCTGACGCGATCGAGCCATCGCGTCTTCGGCCATCCGAATGTAACGCATGTCGCCAGTTCCCGCGTATGCCCTCTGGTAAGTCAGGCTGAGCAGCGAGAAATTGATCGCGTCACTGGGTTCCAATTCGCATGCTTTCTCTGCGTGGGATACAGCTTCTTCGTGCTGTCCCAATCCGGTCAAGATGCGTGCCAACGCCATATGCGACAAGGCGTGTGTCGGTTCGTCTTCGAGCAGTCCTTGCAAGACCTTCGCCGCATCCTCGGGTTGTCCCGAGTTCTTGAGCTTCTCCGCTTCGTTGTAACGCGCCGTGATGTTGGACATAGTCGATTGCAAAGTAGATTTCGGAATGTGGCAGATAGAACATCGTGGCAACTTGCCAGGGAAGTCGTGCGAATTGTAACGCCTCGAGACTCGCCGTAAAAGCTCTCAAGGCAAGCGTTTGGGTTTGGTCAGATCGAAAAACGATAGCGGTAGTGGCATTTCCTGTTAAGCTGTGCGGGTCTGGCGGAACGAAATCGATTGCCAGGTTTGAGAACGGAACGCCACACAAGCTCGAAACAGCGAGCTTTTCAAGGACTCATTCGACCAGGAGCATGCAGTGGAAATTTGGCCAGCCATCGACTTGCTAGGAGGGCGTTGCGTCCGGCTGCAGCAAGGGGACTACTCCCGGGACACCGTGTTCAGCGACAATCCTGCGAGCGTGGCGGAAGGTTGGTTCACGCAAGGGGCCAAGCGTCTTCACTGTGTCGATCTCGATGCAGCCAAGGGTGGAACGATCGTCAATGAACCGGCGATACGAGCCATCATCGGGGCCGCATCGGGATTCCCGGTACAGCTTGGTGGAGGGGTTCGCTCCGAACAGGTAATCGCGAGACTTCTGGACTTGGGGGTCGCGCGATTGGTCGTAGGTACGGCGGCGCTCCGCGACCCGGATTGGTTCGCAGGGATGTGCGACCGATATCCAGGAAAGCTAGTTCTGGGGGTTGATGCCCGAGAGGGGATGGTTGCGACCGACGGTTGGTTGGAAACATCGACAACTCCGGCTACCAGTCTGATCGGTGAGATCACTCGGCGGACCGACCGCTGTGCTGCAATTGTCTATACCGATATCGCGCGCGACGGCATGCTCGAGGGTCCGAATTTTCAAGGGATTGCTGAGGTCTGTCGCACCAGTAGCACACCTGTGATCGCCTCCGGAGGTGTAACCTCCATGGCGGATATCCAGGAATTAGCCCGCCGGCGAACTCACGGAGCCATCGTCGGGAGAGCCCTTTACGAAGGAAGGCTCAGCCTACGAGACGTCCTTTCATTGCCCTCCATTCGTTGATCCACTGATCGTTGCTCTCCGATCGATCCCCTGCCGGGCCGACTTTATCATTAGCTCTGCCCATACAACTCAGTAGCATAATACGGGAATCTGGCTGCTACCCTTGTTCCTTGCGATTCCTACGGGGTACACTTATCCACGGAGGAGGGCATGTGAACATGCTTCCGAAGGGAGTGCGATCCAAGCACAGGCGGTCCCGCGTTTTTTCCCTACATGCAAACCAGAAAGCGGTCTGGTGGGCATACAGTGTCTGGAGTTTCAGGAATGAAAAAAGTTGAAGCCGTTGTACGTCACTTCAAATTGGAAGACGTCAAGAATGCCCTTACCGAGAAAGGGATTCACGGAATGACGGTCAGCGAAGTTCGCGGGTATGGTCGTCAAAAAGGGCATACGGAAATCTACCGAGGTACGGAATATGCGGTTGATTTCGTCCCCAAGGTGAAGATTGAAGTGGTCTGCGCAGATTCGAATTTGCAGACCGTCATCGACACCATTGTGGCAACAGCCCAAACGGGGCAGATCGGGGATGGAAAGATATTCGTATCGAGCCTCGAGAACGCAGTTCGCATCCGTACCGGTGAAAAAGGAGATGACGCGTTGTAATTTTTTACGCCGCGTGCATAGCCTGACTTGTCCTCTCTCCATCCCCAGGTCATCGAAGCGCGTACTCAGTTGGCTGAGGCGCGCATCAAGGCTGCGAATCTCCATGCCTCTGGCGCCACCGGACCGCAGGTCTGTTTTGCTTGGGCCGATTCGGTTGATGCGATCATCCTTCGGTTGATCCAAGCTGCATGCGAGGGTCTGAACATCGATCGATCGGCCATCGCGTTTGTCGCTCATGGCGGGTACGGTCGCAGGGATCTCGCGCCCTATTCGGACATCGACCTGATGCTGTTGCATCGAGGCCTTTCCGAACGATACATATCGCCACTCGCACGACGCGTCTCGCAGATGATCGTCGATGCCGGATTCCAGCTCGGATTCTCCGTCCGAACACCCTTCCAGTGCAGACAGATTGCCTGGATGGATGCGACCATCTTGACATCGATGGTTGAAATGCGATTGCTAGACGGCTCGGAGGCCCTATTTGATCGATTCGAGCAATCCCTTCGGACAGGTGTCAAATGGCGTTGGCGATCGCTAGCTGGAATGATTGAAAAGGAGCGATTCGAGGAGCGCCAGAAGTATGGAGAGACCGAGTTCCTGCTTCATCCCAATATCAAGCGATCCCGCGGCTGTTTGCGAGATGTTCAGATTGTGCGATGGATTGGTTTCGTATGCTTTGGCGAGAAGAGCCCTGAGCAGCTCGTAGATATGGGGATCCTGGCGACCGAGGACTACCAAGCGATCCGCGATGGTTATCAGTATCTGTTGCTGATCCGAAATCAATTGCATTTCATGGCAGGCCGCGCTCAGGATTCGCTCGATCGATCCAAACAGATGGAACTGGCGAAGTGGATGGGTTATCAAGGAACCGATGGTGTCCTTCCAGTTGAGGAGTTCATGCAGAACTTCTTCGCGAAAACGAGCGAAGTGCGTTACAGCTCCGCTAACTTCGTCGGCATGGCGAGATCTCGTTTAACTCCTTTCGGATTCGTGTCGAGATTCCTCTGCTTGCCTGTAGGCAACTATCTTCGTTTAGGGATCAATGAGGTCTGGGCAACTCCCGCGGGCTTGCGACGCATGCAAACCGATCCTGCGAAGGTGCTCGAGTTGATGCAAGTCGCCAACCGATACAATCGCAGGATTGAACATCGCACTTGGCGCACGATTCGACAAGGCATGCTTCGTCGTCCGGAGAGCCCCGTTGGGAGCGAAGCGAACGAACGATTTCTCAAACTCATCAGCGAACCAGGAAGGCTAGGAGAGATTCTACGCAGACTACACGAGTTGCGAGTCTTGGAGCAGATCATCCCCGCGATGCGACACGCCCGTTCTCTCCTGCAATTTAACGAGTATCACAAATACACGGTCGATGCTCATTGCATCCGAGCTGTCGAAGCAGTTGGAGCATTCGCAAAGCGAAACGACTTCCTCGGAACACTCTATCGCGGACTCAAAGACAAGATGATCTTGCACCTTAGCCTGCTACTACACGATCTGGGCAAGGGCTTTACGGAGGACCACAGCGAAGTTGGTAAGGTGATTGCGGAGGAGACCGCCGAGAAGTTGAAACTCTCCGACGCGGATCGTGAACTGATGGCTTTCCTCGTTCATCAGCATTTATTGATGACCCATACCGCGTTTCGCTTCGACTTGACACAGAAGTCCACGATCATTCGCTTTGCGCAACAGGTCGGATCGCTGGAGAGATTGAAGTTGCTCGCCCTGTTGTCTTGTGCCGATTTGGATGCGGTAGGACCGGGGGCACTCAACGAGTGGAAACTCAATCTGATTCACGAACTGTATGTGGCAACCGAATCGCAGCTGCGCACCGGAAATATTCCTGATCGGGAGTCGGAGCTCCATGCGACGCTTCGCTCTGCGGTCATGGCGCAACGCACGATCCAAGAACGGGACGATCCCTGGTGGGCCGAGCAGATCGCCAGTATTCCCACCAACTACCTGACGCATCTCAAGGCGAAGGAACTGGCCGACGAACTGCGTCGCATCCAAGGTTTATCCAGCGAACGCCCCGCCGAAGCATGGGCCACCTATCTCCCAGACCAAAACGCTACCGAGTATGTCGTCGCTGTTCACCCCGAACGATCCTCAGGACTGTTTCACCGAGTGACCGGGGTCCTGACGAGCAAAGGAGTCAGCATTCTGTCGGCGGATATTCACACTCAGCCCGGTCCGATCGCATGGGATCGCTTCGTGGTGGAGGATTTGGATTACGCAGGCATGCCACCCCCTCAGCGCCTTCAGGAGGTTTGTCGCGCAATCGTCGGAGCGATCGAGAATGAGAATTCCAACCCTCCCCCCTTTCGGAGAACTTGGAAAAGCAAGATATCTGCTGAGGCGGCGATCTCCAGAACTCAGCCAACGCAAATCCGGTTCGACAACACCAGTTCGGACGAGTTCACGATCATCACGGTTTTCGCGTACGATCGAACCGGCCTGCTGTACGATATTTCCAAGACATTGTTCGATTTTCAGCTCGATTTGCAGGTCGCAAAGGTCAGCACCCATCTCGATCAAGTCGTCGACGTTTTTTACGTGACCGATTTGGAAAGCAAAAAGGTGACGGAACCGACTCGACTGTACACCCTGCGGCAGAAGTTGCTGCGAGCGATTGAGAAGCAGCGAATCGAGTGATTGGCACCCTACCAGGGAGTTCACTCACCACTTCAAGTAAGGGAAGGTTTTATGCCGCTAAAGAG
>CAYXFO010000234.1:0-7219 GCA_964464255.1 uncultured Pirellula sp. | reverse complement strand
ACAGCCCCATGCCGCCTCCGCCCATGCTCGGTCTGGCTCCCCCCATACCACCTCCGCCCATCGAAGGTCTTCCACCGCCGCCACCACCACGACCGCCGCGTTGGAACGCGTCAGCGACACTTTGTGTACTGACGACAACAACTCCCATCGCAATCAAAATTGCGGGGGTCTTCATGCTCCGAATTGCTGTAACCATCCATTTCGCTGCCATGTCAAACGATCCCATTGGGAATGAAGAGACTTAGTTTCCTGCGGTTTGGTAGTCCAACCATATACACGCTTGGCTACCGCGAGTAGCGTTACTTTCCAGCCGTTGGTGCTTTTCGAACAACAATCTGTTCATAGTCCGGTTCAGCTACGCCGTTGGAAAGACGGTTGGTTCCTTGAATCTTGAATCGATCTTCGGTCTCAGGAGAAATCGCAACTCGTGCCGAACCCTGGGCGCCCGCAGGGGTGAAGGCCTTGGATTCCAGAATCCAACCTTGATCCGCTGGAGTCCAAAGCGATTCGCCCCATCCGCCGTCGGAATCGAACGTCCACGACCGAAACGTTCCCTGAGCAGCATCCCAAGCGATGCGCTGGAAGCTCTTCATCATTTGACTTCCATCCGCCGAAGTGACCAACAAGTCACCGACGATGAAGTTTCCATCTTCGGCCCAGCGGTAATCCATTTCCACCTTCCCATCGGTTCCTTCATTCATCCAAGAGCCGACGAGCCAAGAGATGGTTTCCAGAGCTTCCTTCGGAGTCGGGGGTACAGGTTCAGCGATATCTCGCAAGGAAACAATCTTATAGCCAGCATCCGTTTTCTTCCAAATCGAAGCATAACGCACTAGGCTGAAGCTCTTGCCCTCTTTATCCATCATCGTGCGACTACCGTCGACCAGTGCGAGTCCTGCGACCAAGCGAATCGATTCAACCTGCGACGCGGATTGAACACCAGGGAACTTTTCGAAAAAGGATTTGACCAACGCCGAGATTTCTTCTTTGCCCAGATGGACGGTACCCGCTTCATCGATCAATTCCGCATCAGGCAAAAACATATCAACCACCAGAGATGCGTTGCCTTGATTGAATGCATCGATGAGTTTCTTGCCAGCAGCGGCGGCCTCGGCTTCGGCTGGAGACAGTCCACCTGCTCCGTTTTGGGAAGGAACGGAGACTGGTTCCTTAACGCCGGTTGCAGTTCCGGATTGCTGGGCGCTTCCTTGAGACCCAAGAGAACAGAAAACCGCAATCGCTGCCCCTAGGAAAAACTTGTTTGACTTCATGGATGGCCCCCGATGGATTGGATGAGCAAGATTCTGGAAAGTTTCATGGACGAAGCAGACCGTTTTGCATCCGGGCTGCGATGATGCACGAATGCAACGAACCGATGTTGTTTGAAAGCAACATCGTAGTCTCCTGCGCTGATGTTTGGCCACACGCGTACCAACTTGATACCGAGTGAACACGAACGATCGAGCGCGTAAAGATAAGACGCCAAGGGATTTGCGTCAACTGTCCTAAAGTGCTAATCCCACGCCGAGCCGAACGGTACGGCGAATGCGTTCCTGAGAGGATAATCCCCTACTCGAGAACATTGCAGGAATCTCATGAATCCTTCGCAACTAAAATCCAAATCACTCTCCTCAGCGACAGAACTGCTATGCGTTGCGTCTGCGATCTTGGTTGCAGGCTACTTTCTAGAGTGCGCCGGGTTCTCGAATGGAACCTCGCGATGCCAAGCCCAGTACTACCAAGCCCAGTACTACCAAACCCAGTATGCTGCAGATCCATCCGCGTTGGATTACGCACATTCGGTTCCCTTCAAGCAAGCGAGCGCATCCCACCCCGAACGACCACGATCATCTCCAGCGTCCCGGATATCGGACGCATCCACTCACCCGTGGTACCGTTACGCGCTGCCCATCGCCACAGCCGTCTTCTTGCTCACGTTCGGACTCTGGTCGCTGCAATCCCAAGCAAACCATGCGATCTCGGAACTAAACAACTCGAAGCAGGAATCAAAGCAGGAATCGACTAATCAATCGATCGCAAACGAATGTTGCGGTACTCTGCCCACATCGGCTTGCCAGCATGCAATTGAAGAGCAAGCACTCCCTCAGACAGGCTGAGTTTCGGATCCGAGTCGGTAAAGTCCAAGATGAGACGATCGTTGAGGTAATGAGTCATTCGGTTTCCTTTCGCGATAATCACGACATCATTCCAGTCGTTGAGTCGAAAAAGCTTTTGAAACCCCTTCTCATCCAAAAATGATTCCGAAACCTGCTTTCCACTCTCGGCCCACTCCGCTTTTTCACCGACGAGGCACAACCGCCCTCGCTTTCCCCCTTCGTCATAGATAAAACCCGAGACATTGGGGAACTTCGATTCGTTGCGGATCTCATGCTGATAACCGCGAACGACCCAAGCATTCTTCGCTGAACCGTCGGTGATGTGCTTCGAGCGATACTGGATGCCAGAATTGTTGGTTGCGTTGCAACGAAACGATAGTCGAAGCTCGAAATCCTTCAGCATGCCCCCTTTCCAAATGAGAAAGGTATTGCCCGATGCGGGATTTTCTTCCGTGGTCTCGCCTCGAATCACACCATCGCGCACCGACCAAAGCCGATCGTCGCCACTCCATCCATCCAAGCTCTTGCCATCGAAGAGCGATACCATCGATGAATCTTCGGCAGGAGCAAGCGATGATTCCTGAGCAGTGCAGGTAAGAGTCATTGCACAAGCAATCGCTACGATCGAACTCGCCGTCCAAAGATTTGCAATCATCTCTTCCTCTTCGCAGCTTTCTTTGCAGCCACTTTCTTGGCAATCTTCTTCGCAGCAGTCTTCGGGTTGGCGCTCTTGGAAGCCTTCTTCACGGCCTTGGTCTTGGATGCGGTCCCCGTCGAAGAAGCTGCCTTCGCAGACTTCGATTTCTTGCCCCCGAAAATATTTTCCCAACCGCTTGCGTACTTTTCACTGGTTCCAACTCGAGTAATCGTCACCGCTTTTTTTCCCCTGATATGTGGACTGTAAGTGCTGAAAGACGTTAGATGAACTCATGGTTCGTGCACCGTTTTTCTCGGTGCACGACTCAATCAAGTTAGCGTGATTAAACGGATCTGGTCAAGTCGCGTTCGCAACGAAATCGTTGCTAGCCCTAGCCTTCGGATACAACGTCTGCGATTTTGCGAATGACTCCGGGCAAGAACACGACCCCCGAGTAATGATCCGCGGGCATTTCGATATGCTGCTCCGCTGGCAGCTTCGCAGCATCAACGAACGCCTTCGAGCAGGCTGGCGGCACCACGGTATCGTGCGAACCGGAGTACAACCAAGTCTTCGAGGGTGCAACTCGATGAGCGAGCCGAAGAGGCTCGATCGAATAGAGGATTCCTCGGATTGATTCGAGCGTCAGCCCACGCTTTTTCAACTCGTCACGCGTCTTGGAGGCATCTCGATCTCCGTTCTTAAGGACCGAGTAGAGATCTCCACCGGCGAGCAAAATAACGGAACGATGATAGGCCGAATCGATTCCAGAAACCGTAGCCACAACGAACCCGCCCAAACTGGTTCCTTGAAGCCCGACGCGTTGCGGGTCGACTCCCGGCAAAACCCGAACCGCATCAAACGCACGCCGCGTATCGCTGATCCCCTGCTTGAGCGCCAGGATCATCGTTTCCCCGGACTGAGCCGAGTCCGACCGACTTCGACGAAGTCCGTAAGTTGGCAGCTGCAACATCAAGGCATGGACTCCCTGCTTGCTCAGACCGCGCGCGATCATTCTCCCTACAGTCATGCCCTTACCCGATTCGTGAACAACGACAACGGCCGGGCAGGGACGGTCGGTGACTGGCTTGCCATCCACCTCCGCGCGATACCATTCCATCGCTGCTAAATCATTCACCGGATCTCCGGTATCGATCGGAGAAGGAAAACGAACGATCGCATCGCATCCTTGCGAACGCAACCCATCGGCTGCCTGCTCCAAGGCCACATCGAACGCACCGGGTGTCCATGCCAGGTCGCTCAAGCATTGACGCGCGTCGGCAGACGTTTCTTTATCAAGCTCCAGGCACAAAGAGTCAGTCGCAGGCCACGAGTCGGATTTGCTGGTGACTCGTTTGTCTTTGCTGGAAATCTCTTTGACGAGTTCCAACAGATCGAGGCGGAGGTAGGGGCGATCGGCCGCCGGTTGAGAGTGGCTGGCATTCGCAATGTACAGAACCCCATCCTCGGGTACGAACAGCACGTTGTGAAGGTTGGAGGTCATCGCCACCGGGCGGCACATGAGCTGCATGCTCTGCTCCGCATTGATCCGACCATGACCTTCCTTGACTCGCTTTCGCAACTCATCCAACCGAGAACCAGCGGACAGCACAACCGCATCGGGAATCCCTTCACCCAAGAGGTCATGCGATTGACCAGGCTCGAGGAAATCGCACGATTCCGGAGTTGCCGAAACAGCGACGGCGGATTTTTCTTCGCCATCCGCAAAGACATAGAAGTACTCACAGGTGCGAGGGCTTTCGCTCCAAAGTTTTTTGACTTTATCGAGAGAATCGCACTCTTCGAGAGCTCGGCGCATCAACGTCGCCATGGGCACGCCATCCCATTTGCCTTCGCCTCGACCACCCATTTCGCCGAGCGAAACGCGTTCCGCATTCATGCCACTGACGCTCCCGGTGAAGCCTGCATAACCGACGTTGACAAACGGGATCTGCCCCTTCGGTGCGACGATGAACGTTGTTGCCGCATCCTGCAAACCGATGGTCGTCATGTAGTCCAAGACGCGACCATGATAGAGCTTGCCTCCCTCGGTCGCAGACCCAAACAATGCAAAGCCCGAGCAGTGGAACAACTCGGGAAACACATTGAGTACCTCGATCAAATGCTCATCGATGTCAATGCCGCGAGCCAGGGCACGCGTCTCGCTGATATGCCTTTCTGGAATGTAGGGCTTCAGTTTCTCATACGCGCGATCGAGGTCCTCTCGGAACCATCGCCCAGTGCTGATGGTCTGTGCAAAGCCGAATCCATACAATACCGAGTCCACGCAACGGATAGCTTCAGTCTTTAACAGAGCCGCATGGGCCGTCCCGATTTCCTCCGGTGTTCCATGCAACAGTGCAACGCGATGGCCATCGATCCAACGCAACTCACCGTTCTCGACCGTTCGATTCTTCCCAACAGGATTGGTCAATCGTTCCGAAGGGGCGAGCACTTCCAACGCCCGCCTCGCACCTCGTACAACCGTTCGCTCTAACTCCGTACGGTCTAGTTGCTGCAACTCGAAATCGCCCCAATGACGCCTTAGCCAATCATCGGTCGATGTTCCTTCGCTTCGCGGAAACGGGTCGGCAACCGTCGACGTAAAAATCACTTGCCCCCGAACATCCGCTCCCTCGATTTGAATCAAGTCGGATGCAATCAAGTTGGATGCACTGGATCCGTTTTTGGCATCCGCGGCCACCGAAGTGAATGACACGGTCGTGTCCTTTCCAATCTGCCATCGCTGAAGGTTGGACGCGGCCTCGAGCACTCCGGTTGACTTAAGGACATCGAAAAGCGAATTCGCGTCCAGCTTGCCAATCAAATCGAAAGGAACGGCAACCGTTGTCGTCGGCCTCACGATGCGCTTGCCTAAGTCAGTAGTCTCCAAATGATCCTTGGGATCGGTTGCTCCCGAACCCCAAAATGCTTTGCGATGCTTGGGCAATACCAATACCGTGACATCATCGCGACGGATGATTTGGACCGCGTATTCGGGATGCTCGGCTTGCAGATCAAATGCAGTGCTAGAGTGACGACGCAAATCAAATCGAACCGACTGCGTCTTTCCATCGATCGGTAGTGCCAACTCCCCCTTCCACTGAAAGTCCGGGTCGGTCAGTTGAATCGATCCAAGCAACCGAGCCAACGATGATGTCGCGGGTGCGGATCCTACGTCCGGCTCCTCTGCCGAGGTCACTGCCAAGAAAAACTGGCTGCTCAAAAAACAGCACGCAATCGAACAGGAAAACAGAATTCTTTGCCAACGCATCGTTATGCAACTCCCGAGAGGAACGACTAGTCACAAGACAACGTTAGTTTAGCAGGTTCCGTCGGCCATGGCTGTAGCAGAATAAAGAACGCTCGGATGGGGAAAACCGAGGCGCTTGTCCACCAAGTTGAAAAGGGGCTGCCCGTTAAGGTATCTTCGTAAATTGGTGCAAATAAGACGCGTGGAGTCGTCATACCGGGGCCCCGACTGCGCTCCAACATGGGGGGTGATCAATACCTGCGGCATGTCATAAAGAGGGCTGTCGACTGGCAACGGTTCCGTAGCCGTCACGTCCAACCCCGCCCCCCGCAGATGACCACTCTCCAACGCCTCGATCAGATCCGGTTCGTGAACACATTGCCCGCGAGCCACATTGATCAAATACCCACCTCGCTCCATCGATTCAAAAACCGACATATTTACTGAACCGTGAGTTTGCTGGTTGAGCGGAAGGGTCAGGATCAAGATCTGCGACCAAGCCGCGAGCCGATGCAGATCGGTGTGGGGCCACAGGGCGGCAACGAATTCGGGTCGATGCTCTGGGAAATAGTCGGTCGCACGGATCTCAACGCGGTAAGGAGCGAGTATTTGTGCGAGCCTTCGGCCGTTGCCGCCCAACCCAACGATGCCAACTCGCTTTCCATGGAGATCGTCGGTAGGGCGGCGAATAAATTCGTGCCGTTGTTGCTGTCGATAAAAAATCGGTATCCCGCGCAACAATCCGAGCAATAAAGCCAGTGTTTGCTCAGCAACTTGGTCGGCAAACAATCCCGATGCACTGCAGACGACGATCGGCGATTCGATCACCGAGGAGGCCAAGCAATGATCGAGCCCCGCAGCAGACGACTGAATGAATTGCAAGCGTCCCAGCGCGACCACGCGATCCCAATCGACAGGAACCTTGGCGTGACCGACGAACAAATCGGCTTCTAAGATCGCATCCGAAATCGTTTCCTGGCTAGCTGCTAGTATTCTGTAGCCGGGCGCGGATTCAGAGATCGCCCTTAAGTGCTTATCCTCTGTCGGATAGCAAACGACCAAATTCTTCATTAGGCCAAATCGCGATCCTCAAAGAGCAACAAACCTAGAAGCGTTGACAAGAGGAAATAAAGGAGCGTGTACACAAGCACACTTGCGAGAACGGTCCATGGTACCGTCACATCCGAATCGATGGCGGCCTCCATCGAGAAG
>CAYXFO010000233.1:0-7232 GCA_964464255.1 uncultured Pirellula sp. | reverse complement strand
TCTCCCTTGCTGTACAGTTCATCGGCTTCGGTCAACTTGTCTTGAAGAAATCGCTTCAATTCCTCAACGCTCGGAGGGTTCGACTCAAGCACTTCAATCTGCCTACGAGCGAGATTGACAAAGGCTCGCTCCTTCGTTTCATCTTTGAGGAGTTTGACAATTCCTTGGTACTTATCCAGAGCGGTAACGCGATCTCCAAAGCGTTCAAATCGGAGAGCTTCCGCATATTTGCGTTCTCCTTCGCTACCCGGTTCTCGTCCTATCCGCATGTTGCGTCGCATCCGCTCTTCGGCATTATGCATTTCGATTCTGTCGAGTTGTTCCTGAGCCCAGGCAGCGTGCTCGCCATTGGGAAACTTCTCTAGCATCGGTTGCAAATACTTGTCCCTAGCATCGTTCCAGCGAACGTCATTGTCGGTTCCCAGCAACGACTCGGCGCGGGATCGCATTTGAGATTCATTGAGTGGCCAGAGAAGAAACGCAATGACCCCGATGATTGCGACTAGGGCTGCGACTAAGACGATGGGCCGTTCCCAAAAAGAGGCAGTTGTTTCCGCGTTTTCTTCGTCGGCATCACGGCTTCGGCTTTTCTTCTTTTTGATTCCGAGCACTCGCTCCGCTTCCGCTCGATCCGCGTTGAGTTGCAAGGGACTGAATCCAGAGACAGCGTATTCGACGACACCGATTCCTTCGCTCGCGCGACGCTGGGCTTCTCGCAGTGCCATCGCCGCTGCAGCGGCGGTGTAGGGTCTTCGGAGCGGGTCGCGATGGAGCATCTGTTCGACAATTGCGCATAACCAGACCGGACAGTCGAACACCATGGTCGCTACGCCCGGCAAGGGAGTCTCGGTGATGGCGTGCCTTAGGATCGATGCGGACTCGCCGTGGAAGGGTGGCTGGCCGGTCAAACTCCAATACATCGTTGCCCCGAGCGAGTACAGGTCCCATGCGACCTCCGGCCTCGCTTTGTCCGCAAACGACTCCGGCGGCATAGTAGCCAAGTGAGAAAGGGAGGGAGGTATGTGACTGGCGAATTCGAATCGCAAATCGTTGAGCTTGAAGGTCTCACCCGCATCGCAGATCAGAACCTTGTCTGGACGGATGCGAGTGTGGATGATCCCTTGTGCGTGAATAACCTGAAGAGCATCGCACAATTGCAATCCCATCTGCAGCACGGATTCCCAGGGAAGGCGTTGGCGTCGCTGCAGGGCATCCGCAAGGGACTCGCCATCGATCATTTCGTAGACGATGTAGGCATCTTTGCCATCGAAACCGCCACCGTAACAGCGGACCAAATGCGCATTGCGTATCGCCTTCAGTCGATCGAGATGTTTCGTGAATTCCGTTTTCGCTTCCGGAGTCAGACCCAGGGCGAGCGGGAACAGTCGCACCGCCAACTGGATCCGCTGTTGCAGATGTATGGCACGGAACAGATTTGATTGCGGCCCACCGAGAGGAGCTTCGAGAGCTAGCTGTCCGATCCGAGAGCGAGCCATAGAGCCTACCCTATTCCGTGCATTGGCCCGCAAACTTTAGAGAGTTGTATACGGCATCGCGGACGGCTTCGTTCTCGATGCGATCGGCGACTTCCAATTCTCGGGAAACCGTTGCGAAGGGACGGCGGTCCACGACGGTTGCACCGCGCGTTATCGTACCTAACTCCTCGATCTCTAAGGCATGGGCTTCACAACCAAACAGTTCAGGTTCGGTCAGGTAGACAACTCCTACGGCTCCCTGGAGCGGGATCGATTCCTGCGCGCGATGCTGGCGATACGCGCGGAATAACTGTGGCAGCATCGCGTGGAGCAATTCCCCCACCCGAGAATGCTTGGATGGAATTTGAGTGAGCATATTCAAATCGAACGTGACCTGATTGGTCACATCGATCGGAATCAATGTCTTGGTTGTCGGCGATTGGATAACGTGGGCAGCGCTGCTCGGATCGAAATGCATGTTGAATTCAGCCGCCGCGGTCACGTCACCGATGCCTGATGGAGCACCGCCGAGGATGATCAATTGATCGACCAAACCGATGACGCTCGGATCTCGCTGAAATGCGCGAGCGACCCCGGTCAAGGGTCCCATGCACAAGATCGAAACCTCTTCCGGGTCCGCTTTGAGCCGATCGATGATCAGTTTATCGCTATTCATCAAGTGCTGACGCTGGGGACGGACCAACCCGACATTCCCCAAACCATCCGGACCATGAAGCAAACGCCCATCATTGACGGGAGCATCATCCGGGTCCAACCCAACACCCAGTCGAGGCAGACGCGGCGGGTCGAGTTTGTCGAGCAAAGCGGATACGTTTTGACATGCCTGATCCGCTTCGACAGTACCCGAGCAGGTGGTGACGGCCACTACTTCGAGCCTAGGATCAAACAGTGCCATAATCAAGCCGATTGCGTCATCGATACCCGGATCGCAATCTATAATGACTTTTCTCGCCATATCCACTCAAATATTAGGGTTCCATGCAACCGCCGGGCAATTACGTGTTGTACGTTACACACGCGTCGATTGCTAGACACTTACCCCCTGAACCGCTGCAACATGCTCGAGGAATTCATTGCCATCGCCGAGTCTCGGCAAGATTTGAGCGTCGGCCAGATGGAGCAGGCCATTGTTTGGATGCTGGCAGGGCGGGTGGGGGATGATGAGATCGGCAGATTGCTGCTGGCGTTGCGAGCAAAGGGAGAGTCGGTTTCGGAGTTGGTAGGTGCTGCTCGCGGGATGCGTCTGATGATGACTCCCATACGAACCAGACACACAGGCCTTTTGGATACTTGCGGTACCGGCGGCGATGGAGGACGGACATTCAATATCTCGACGGCAGCGGCAATCGTTGCTGCCGCAGCGGGAGCGCCTACCGCAAAACATGGAAACCGTCGCATCACCAGTGCAACCGGTTCGGCCGACGTTTTATCCGCATTGGGAGTTGCGATCGAAGCCGAGCGTGGACAGGTCGAAGCGTGTTTGGATTCGTTAGGATTATGTTTCTGCTTCGCGCCGATGCTCCACCCAGCTATGAAACACGTAGCCGCTGTTCGAAGGCAGCTTGCTGTACCCACTCTGTTCAATTATCTGGGACCATTATGCAACCCTGCCGGCGCGCAATTTCAGATCATTGGTACGGGAAACGAACCTTTGCAAACCAAACTCGCTGCGGCACTGGTGCAACTCCCTGTTCAAGCGGCTATTGTCGTTCGCGGTGAAGATGGGATGGACGAAGTCTCTCTGGCGGCCGAAACACAAGTACTGCACATTCAGCATGGAATGACGACACAAATGCGGTGGAGTCCGAAAAGCTTTGGCCTTCCGACTATTCGCAATGAGGACCTAGTGGTCGACGGACCGGAGTCGAGCGCTCAAGTCATCCGTGGAATCCTGGCTGGAGATCGCGGTCCAGCTCGCGATATCGTGCTAGCCAACGTTGCGGCGGGACTCTGGGTATGTGAGAAGACCCACTCCTTGATCGACGGCGTTGCCAAAGCCGCCGCGTCTATCGACTCTGGAGCCGCCCTCGCGAAATTACAGGGTCTAATCGAGTTTTCTCAAGCAGTCCCAAAACTTGAACTTGACCACCCGAAAGAATGAGATGCGCCGCACTAGCTCTTTGAAAGATCGTCCCTCATGATCGTCGCCACCCATCTTCGGAAACAGTTCGTGGTGCGAGGTAAGCCATTGGTGGCCGTCAATGGCATCAGCTTCCATGTGAAGGAGGGAGAAGTTTACGGCTTGCTCGGGCCCAACGGAGCGGGCAAAACTACGACGATTCGCATGGTTATGGGGCTACTTGAGCCCGACGAAGGCTATGTCGAAATCGGGGGGATGCGAACCGATCAGCACGCATCGATGATTCGCAAAGAGTTGGGACTGATATCTACCAACGATGGGGTTTACCCTTGGCTAAGTGTCCGCGAGATGCTCCTGTACTTCGCGGACCTTTATGCCGTGGAGGTGCCGATCGCAAAAGAGCGACTCGAGGAACTGGCCGGCTTGTTGGGAATCCGCGACTTTCTCGATCAGCGATGCAGCACCCTTAGCACCGGGCAAAAGCAGCGAGTTACCCTCGCTCGTGGTTTGATGCACGACCCACCTGTGATGTTGCTCGATGAACCAACACGAGGGCTCGATGTGGTTGGAAGCCAAACGGTTTTTGAATTCATCGACTTCCTGAAGAAGCGAGGCAAGTCGGTTCTTTTATCAACCCATCGACTCGATGAAGCGGAACGGGTTTGCGACCGTTTCGGACTGTTGCACCATGGCACCATCCGATACGAAGGGACTCTCTCGGACTTGCGAGCCCTGACCGGCAAAGAACATTTGGTGGATATGTTTATCGATTTGATCCAAAGCGACCGAACACAGGCACCTATCTCCAGCAGCATGGGAGCCGCTTAGTGCAGGAATATTTTTCCAATGGACGGTTGGGGCGGTTGTGTCTCAAGGAGCTTCGCGAAAGCCTCCGAGATCGCCGAACGATCGCAACGCTTTTCTTGATGCCGATTTTGGTTTATCCATTGCTCAGCATGGCCATGCAACGGCTGATCGTAGGGAGCGTTCGCGGGACGTCCGAAAAGCAGGAATATCTGATCGGTGTTGCTGACGAAGATACAGCGCAAATTGTCAACAACTCCATTCGGGAAACACAGCGAGCTATCAACGCAGGAGTTCGTCCCTCGATCGACATCGTTCGTAGCCAATCATCCTCCAGCAAAAAACTCGACTCAGCAGGCGCCGACAGCGACAATGCCGATGGCGACAATGCCGATTCCAATCAGCGAGATGATCTGCAGGCTTTATTCCGACTCGCGATGCCCGAGAGAACCAGCACCAGTGAAGCATTGAAAGACGGGATACTGGATCTCGCAGTCATTCAAGCAAAGCAAACGGATGTGCCGCTGAGAGATGGCCAATCGATCCCTGTGTTTGAGTTCGAGCTTCAATTCCGCGAGGGGGATCTTAAGAGCGAGGGAGCGATGCTCGAATTTCGCAAGGCGATGCAGTTGGTAAACGACTACCAGGCAGCCATGATTCGCGGTCCAGCGTTGCCAGCGGCGGTGCAACTGAAGGCTACTTCGATCGGCACGCGTCTCGATCCAACGGCATCGCTCGCAGGGGTTTTACCACTGGTTCTCATCCTGATGACTATCACCGGCGCAGTCTATCCCGCCATCGATTTAACTGCCGGGGAACGCGAACGAGGCACCATGGAAGCGATGATCGCCACCCCGGCTCCGAGATTCGTTTTGCTACTCAGCAAGTACGTTGCAGTCGTCACGGTTGCTGTATTGACGGCCTTGGCCAATCTGCTCGCGAGTTGGATCACGTTGTCGATTGGTGGATTGGGGCGAGCATTGCTTGGGGAACAGGGCTTCTCGATTTTCGCGCTGCTCCAGATTTTGCCCCTGCTTGTGATTTTCGCAGCGTTCTTCAGCGCAATCCTGCTGGCGATGTGTTCGTTTGCACGAAGTTTCAAGGAGGCTCAGGCCTATCTCATTCCGGTCATGTTGGTGTCCCTTGCGCCAGCGTTGGTCACGCTCATGCCCAATATCGAGTTCTCGACATGGTTGGGTGTGGTGCCGCTGGTAAACATTCTGCTCTTGTCTCGAGATATCATGACCGGCAGTCCGGCTCCGTTGCCAGCCTTTGCCGCAGTGTTTTCCACGTTGATCTATGCCGCAGCAGCCCTGGTGGTCGCATCCCGTTTGTTTGGGGCCGAGTCAGCTACAGCGGGTTCGCAGGAAAGTTTATCCGACTTGTTGCAACGTCCCCGCAAAGCAAGGGCTCTTCCCGACTTGGGAGAACTCGCGATTTATCTCGCTATCCTATTCCCATTCTTCTTCATCGTCACCAATCTCACTGGGCAATGGGTCACTGAGATCGTGCCGCGAATGTGGTGCAATGCACTCGTGCTGCTCTTGTTGTTCTTGATCGCGCCCGTGTTGTTCGTTTGGTATCGAAGGCTTAGCTTTCGCAATACGTTTCTCTTGGACTTCGGCGCATCGAGTTGTTCGAAATCTGGACGCTTTGGGATGCTGAGCCAACTCGGTTGGTTGATTTCGTCTGTGCTCTTGGGGCTAGGATTATGGGTCATAGCGTTTGAATTGTTCAAGGTGTTGAGCGACCTTGGGTTCGGGGCGTTATCGTTGGAGCGGTCGGAATCGCTGGACGCATTGAAGAAACAGATTCGTGACATTCCATTCTGGATGTTTCTGTTGACCTCTGCTTTGGTGCCCGCCATAGCGGAGGAATTCTTCTTTCGGGGGTTTGTTCTGTCAGCATTTCGCCATCGTTTGTCGGCGGTTTGGTCGATTGCATTGAGCGCCCTGATTTTTGGGGTTTTTCATGTGATCAGCGGGAGTGTTCTATCGATCGAGCGATTTTTCCCTACTCTCTTGTTGGGTTTCGCCCTTGGGTTGTTGGCGGTTCGCACTGGCCGACTTTGGCCTGGAATTTTCACGCACGCAATTCACAATGGATTGATGTTCTGGCTGACTCGATTCGAAGAGCACGAATTGGAAGGCTGGTTTGGCAAGGGCAACCAGCACTTTCCGGTACTTTGGATCGCGGCCAGTGCGGTAGTCGTCGTTGTCGCGATTTTGCTTTTGTGGTTTTCTTCGTTGGATCGGTCGCATGAAAACGTTTCTTAAGGTCTTCCTCGCGCTCGCGATCCTAGGCGGTCTTTTGGCCGCTGCGTACCGGCCTTTCATGGCCTATTGGGAGGCGCGTAACAAAATCGAATGGCGCACTCAAACCGTGGAAGAGGGCCAGATCATTCAGTCGGTCAACTCTACCGGCAAGGTTGAACCGGTCAAACGAGTGAGCGTTGGGGCCACCGTAAGCGGTCCGATCAACGAACTGTTCGTCGATTTCAACAGCAAAGTGACCAAGGGTCAATTGATGGCTCGAATCGACCCCAGGCTGTATAAGTCAGGTGTTGAACGGGACAAGGCAATCCTCAAGACGCGGGAAGCCGAGGTCGCCCGAGCTAACGCAATGCTTCAGCAAGCAACCAACGACGAACGTCGCGGCGGGGAATTGAGCCGCAGCACCGATGCTTTTATCTCCGAAGCGGAACTCGACCAATTCAAATTCCAACGCATGATGCGCGCTGCCGAACTGCAGGTCTCGCAAACCAATGTCGAACAGGCGCGGGCCCAACTCGATAACTCCGAAGCGAACCTTACGTACACGGAAATCGTCGCCCCTTGCGATGGGATCGTCAT
>CAYXFO010000232.1:0-7235 GCA_964464255.1 uncultured Pirellula sp. | reverse complement strand
TTACGAAACTCATGAGAAGGTCGTGAACTACACAGTGATGGTTCCTGTCCGCGAGACCCACGAGAAGGTTGTGAACTACACCGTTCGCACTCCTGTTCGTGAAACACGGACCAAGACCGTCAACTACACGGTGATGACCCCTGTTCGTGAAACACACGAAAAGGTCGTTAACTACACCGTCATGAACCGAGTGATGGAAGCCCGCGAGCGAGTTGTCAACTACACCGTCATGGTGCCAGTGACAGAAACCCGTGAGCGAACCGTCAACTACTCCGTCACCAAGCCGGTCAACTACACCAAGACCGTTACGGTCCGCGGTGGCAGCTGGCAAAACGTTGAGGAAGAAGTTGCCGGCCCAGTGGTTCGTCGAACTGTTCGCGAACCAGGCACTTGGACCTTCGACCCAGCGACCTGCCGGAATGTATATTGCCCAGGCGAAAGCCGGGTGGAATGCATCCAATGCCCGCCGAAGAAGGTTTGCAAGCGAGTTTGGGTTCCAACCTGCGAAGAAAAGACCATCAACTGCGTCAAGTACGAAACCGAATGCTTGACCAAGGTTGTCCCATACACCGTCACCAAGTGCGTACCTGAGTGCCGCTCCAAGACGGTTACCTACAACGTTTGCAAGTTGGTTCCTGAGTGCCGCCAAAAGACGGTCACTTACACCACCTGCAAGATGGTTCGTGAGTGCCGATCCAAGGATGTTACCTACACGGTATGCAACTGGGTTTGCGAGCAGAAGAGCAAGGTTTGCACCTACACCACCTGCAAGATGGTTCCAGAGTGCCGTCAAAAGACCGTTTGCTACAAGACCTGCAAAATGGTTTGCGAGCAACGAGTCAAAGATGTGTGCTACACGATTTGCAACTGGGTCTGCGAACAAAAGAGCTGCCCATATACCTACACGACCTGCAAGATCGTGAAGGAATGCCGAACCAAGAAGGTATGCCACACCGTCTGCAAGCCAGTTCACTACTGCGAAACCATCAAGGTTGCCAAGTGCGTGAAGGTTTGCGAACCATATACCTACACCCGATGTGTTGCTAAGGTTGTCTGCGAACAAGTTCCAGTCAATGTATGCGATCCATGTGCAGGTGCTGGTAACGGTGCAGGCAACGGTTGGGCTCCTCGAAACGGTCTGTTCAACGGTCGGCTTCGCAATTGGCTCCGCGGTCTGCGTTGCCACGGCGGATGCCACAGTGGAGCAGGCTGTGGATCAAGCTGCGACAGCTGCGGTTCGGTTGAACCGACCTGCGGTTGCTAGTCGATCGATCCCGATCTAGTTCGATAAGAATCAAACGGCTGGCATCTACGCGATGTCAGCCGTTTTTTTATTTACGCTTGAAATGAGTCGAGCGGGATCTCAATGGCCACATCGGCTGGCACGCCCAAAGGCTCCCCAGTGGCCTTGTGCAACTGCTGGCAGAGCTTTCTTGGCGGAAGAAGCTGATTCACCAGGCGGCATAGGTGTGCTAGCGAAACCTTGCCGGATTCATCTGGACTTGGCACCGTGCCAACAGGTACAACCCGACGGTTAATGCTGACCGACTTTCTGTTTCCGGGTTCGACGAGATGGCTAGCGAAGGGGATCCAAAAATTCGCCGTATTGCGATCGTGCTACAGAGCATGGACGCGGATACTGTCCGAAACCTGCTTTCCCAATTTCCGGAGGACGTTTCGCGTGCGATACGCCGAGCATTCTCGAACTTGGGTACGGTCACTGCGGCCGAGAGAGCCGCGGCCGCCCAGGAGTTGCAAAGCCTGTTTGGCAAACCAGCGAACACAAGCCCCGATATTGGACCGGCGGCTCAATTTCTCGATCGGGGGAAAAAGATTCAGGATGCCGTTCAATTATCTCCTGAGGCGAGAAGTTTAGCTTCCGATTACCCCTCGCCGGTTTCCGCATCTTTTGGAACGACATCGACTTCAGATCCGAATTCGAAATCTGGACCTCGCTCATGGCTGAGTGTTCCACCTGCGACATTGGCTGCGATACTGCAAGGAGAACGGCCGAGCGTTGTTGCGGCGGTACTTCATGAGTTGCCTGTCGTGATGGCGACCTCGGTGTTGCAACTGCTTCCAATTCCAGCGGCATCGGAAGCCATGGCTGCGATGCTTCAATTGCACCGCAACGACCCATCGTTTATGAACGAGATTCTCGATCAAATCTGGTCAAAGTCCGAGGACGAACTTCGCAACAATCAGAAGACCCATCTGGGTATGGAAAAATTGAAGGCGATCCTGGCTCAGGCTCCTGAGGATCACAAGTATCTCTGGACGGCTGCGTTGGGGAATATCGATCCGAAGCTACCTTCGGCACTGGGGTGGGGCCGATCATCATCTGGAAGCGATCCATCGACGATGTTGCCAACTCCCACACCACCAACACTGAAGCTTTACACACCGCCTGAACCGGAACCGCCTTCGGCTCACGCTCCCCCATCATCCAATGCACCGCCCCCTGAAACCCAAAGTCAAAATTCCACACCCAAGGCTTCATTTCAGTCGATCCAGGATTTGATGAAGCTCAAGGACGAAGACTTCGTTTCGGTGATCCATGCCGTGGAACCGGCAACCGTATTGCTCGCGCTGGCTGGTGTCGAGCGGGATTTCCTCAAACGGGTCGAACGGATGATGCCTAAAAAGGACTTGCATCGCTTTCGACAACGCCTTAATCGCTTGAACGATGTAACCCTACGCGAGATTGATCAAGCCCATTTCGAAATCTTGGACCGAGCGAACGCATTGTTCTCTCAGGGTCAAATCGATTCGCAGAGCCAGGACGATTCTAAAGGACGACTCAGTAACACAAACTCCTTTTCGGAAGCAGCGTAACCCGCGCTCACTATGGCCACAGTACTTAAGTCTCGGCAACTACAGGACGGATTGAACACGGCGCAGGCGGAGGTGTTCAACTGGGAGGACGTTGCAGGCAGGGCCAATCACTACCTGGAATCGATCAAGGCAGAAGCCCGTTTGATGCTCGAGAACTGTGCGAAGGAGTGTGATGCGCTTCGCGAAAAAGCCCGACATGAGGGAATGAATGCGGGGGAGGCTCATGTGGAACGCATGGCAGAACAGCTTGCAACAAAGTTGGCCGCAGAAAAGGTGCAACACGCAGCCCAGTCTATTCAACAAATCTGCAACGATCTCGAAGAGGCCACCCAGCAATGGCTCAGGGAATGGCAACACGAAACGGTAGCGATCGCCATCGGAATCGCAGAGAAACTTGTCGCTCGTCAAATCGAAAGCGACCCATCGATACTTTTGAAGTGGATTGAGGACACGGTACGATTAATCCACTCTCAACGAAAAATTACCATTCGCCTCCATTCGGAGGATGCTATGATTCTTTCGGGCCCCCTCTCGGAGATGCTGGAATCCACTCTTCCCAACACCGAGATTCAATTGATTGACGATCCATCAGTAGGTCGTTTTGGAGCGGTTATACAGACCGCCGAAACGACGATCGATCGCTCCTTGGCCGTACAGATGAAACGCTTGGAACAGGAGCTTCGATGATTCCTGAGAACGCGGGCGGGACAAGCGATCGCACCGAGACTTTGTTGCGGTCGTTCCCAAGTATTCCTCAAAGTCGTCAATGGAGCAGCACGCTTCAGCGCGTCCTGCCCTCAGCGATCTTTGGCAAGGTACGAAGCATCCGCGGCACAACGATCGTCGTCGACGGTCTCCCGGTCCCAGTAGGTGCAGTGGTGAAGATCCATCGACCAAACAACGAGCCGCTCGAAGGCGAAGTGATCGGGTTCGATGCTGGCAAAACGTTGGTAGCTCCCCTGGATAACATCGATGGGGTGAGTTCGGGTGAGCAAGTCGAATTGTATCGTTCGTTTCGATCCGTTCCCGTGAGTCAGGAGATCGTAGGTCGTGTGGTCGACGCAGTTGGTCAACCGATCGATGATGGCCCTCCTCTGCCGATGGGGTGGCGCATACCCGTCGATGCTCAACCTGTCCCAGCCCTCTCCCGACCTCCGATCGATACAGTACTCCCGACCCGTGTGCGAGCCATCGATGCCATGCTGACCGTGGGTAAGGGTCAACGGTTGGGGATCTTCGCAGGATCGGGCGTAGGCAAAAGTACTCTTTTGGGAATGCTCGCCCGGGGGACTGAGGCAGATCATGTGGTCATCGCACTGATCGGCGAACGAGGTCGCGAGGTACGCGAGTTCCTCGAACGCGATCTCGGTGAGAGTGGGAGAGCGCGATGCACCACCGTGGTAGCCACCAGCGATCAACCGGCGCCCAAGCGTATTCTGGCAGCCAAGACCGCGACTGCGATCGCGGAAGCTCTCCGAGATCAAGGCAAATCGGTGCTGTTGCTCATGGATTCGGTAACTCGATTCGCCATGGCACAGCGGGAAATTGGATTGGCCGCTGGCGAGGTCCCGACAACGCGTGGTTATCCACCCAGTGTGTTTTCCCTCTTGCCGCAATTGGTTGAACGTTCAGGTCGGTCGCAACGTGGCAGTATCACGGCCTTTTACACAGTGCTCGTCGAAGGTGACGATCCGAACGAACCGATCAGCGATGCTCTGCGTGGCTTGCTCGACGGACACATTCACCTATCCCGTTCCGTGGCTGCTCGCGGCAGATATCCGGCGATTGACATCCTTCCAAGTTTGAGCCGTTTGCAATACCAGTTGGTTTCACCCCAGTTGCGGGCCGCCACCGAGGCGATTCGAAGCTCGATGGCGATCTATCGAGACAACGAGGATTTGATCCAAATCGGCGCCTATCCGCGGGGCAGTAGTCCGCAAATCGACTCGGCGATTCAGCAACGCCCCTTGATCGAGAATTTCCTCAGTCAAGAGCGTGAAACACTTGTCCCTTGGGAAATCACCACCACGCAGCTGATGCAGATCGGACAGGCCGCCCCATGAGCCAACCCTTCCGACTCAACAGTGTTTTGAAGATACGTCGTCGTGAACGCGATCAAGCGGGCAAAGACGTCTCCGATGCAAACGCAGCAATCGCAGTCTTGGATTCCAAACTCTCCGAGATCGAACTCGAAGAAAGAAGTATGGAATCGCTCCGGAGGCAATTCAGCTCGGGCGCAGTCATGCTCTCCCAAATCCTCGATGCCGAACGATATCAACTCGTCTTGGCAGCTCAACGAGAGCACATTCTGCGAGATCGATCCCTTCTCCTTCAAGAACTGCAACGACGCCAAGCGAAGCTCGTCGTCAAGCAACAGGCGGTTAAGGTTCTGGAGAAACTGGAACAGACGCATCACGAGCGCGTTGCTGAAGCTCAACTTCGCCGCGAGCAAGTCGTCTTGGACGAATGGTCACAAGTACAAAACTCCATAGCCATCCAGGGTGAAACATGATTCGAAGAATCGTCGACCTATTCCTGTGGTTCTGTGTTGCATCCATCCTCGCTCAACTCGCCGTACTCACCGTCGCCGCAGTCAAAGGAAACATCAACGACAAGACGATGGCCCGGGTTCTGGCTGCGCTCAATGGTGTCGATATCCAAGGTGAGCGACTGCAGCGGATTTTGATCAAGTCGCGAGAAGTCCCCGTCCCCACCTATGAAGACGTACTCGACGCAAAAGTAAAGTCCAGCTTGGAACTCGATAGTCGCCAGGAAGCTCTCGATCGCCTTCAGCGACAAATCACCGATCGCGAGCGGTCTCTAAGAGAGGAAATCAATCGATTCGAGACGACTCGAAAAGACTTCCAGCAAGAACTCGATCGCATCAAGAAGGGTACGCAGGCAGAAAACTTGAGCGAAATCAGAAAGATCCTTGAAAATCTTGCGCCGGAACAGGCCAAGGAACAGGTTCTGCTAATGTTGAAAAATAATCAGAAGAAGGACGTTGTACTGATTATTAAAGCTTTACCGCCCGATAAACAAAAAAAGCTCTTGGCCGAATTCACTAACCAACCGGATCAGCAGCAACTAAACGAAATCCTCCAAGAACTCAAAAACACTGCACCCATCGATCAAGCTGTTGACAAAGCGGGGCAAGGGCTAGCGGGTAATTGAGGTCCGGACTCGTTGAGTGGCCCCGGGTTTCCGAGATTTCACAATGCCACTCGAAATTGACTCGCCAACGAAAACCGTTGTCAACGCCCGGCCCCATGTGAATCACGCTCGCCGCGCTCGGGCAGACCAACAGGTTTCAACCGAATCAGATTTCTTCGTACAACTCCTTCGCTTTCAAACCCCAGAGGCGACGCCGCCTGTCTCTTCGGAACCAAAGCGACCTGCTGAGCCGCCGATCGAATCGAAATCAAAACCGCAAGAAACCGCAGAAGGCGAAGCGGAAGAAACTCGCGAACCCGAGCAGGACGAGACCGTAAAGGAAGAATCCCAATCGGCGGCAGCAGCAGTTGCACCGACAGCTTCCGATCGTGCGCTCGACCAAGAAGCGGTGGGGAAGGCCAAGAAGACTAATCAAGATGGCAAAGAGGTGCGCACCGAGGAGAGCGGCGGGAACCTGGACTCCAACGATAGCGATACGGAACAAGCAAAGGTAACGATCAAGGCTGACACACGTGTTCAGCAGGATATCGGCCGCGATTCAAACGAACCGCAAACAGAAAAAGCTCGCCAGAAGAAAGCGGAAGTTGTTGCCACACGAAACGATAATCAGGACACAAGGAAGCAGGAGGCAAAGCCACAGCAAACTCAACAAGTTGAAGTCACACGTTCTGTAGAGCCAACTATCTCGATTAAGGCGGAGGAGAAAGCCTCTCGTGACCCGAATCAAGAGCAGAAAATCGCGGATGCGGCAGTAGAAAAAAGTCAAGACCTTGACGACAAAACGCACACCAGAGAAATCGATGATCTCGAGCAATCCAAAGTCCGCCTCGATGACAAAAAACGAACTGGGTTGGACCGTGACGCAAATACCAATTCACAAGCGACACCTGCGAAAACGCTCGATGTAGCGTTGAATGGGGCAGTAGCAGAAAAACGTATCGATCGAAAAGCGGATGATCCCGTTGCCGAATCCAACAACACTGCGACGGAGCCCTTGCGGCCCAAGAGACGCACTGACCGAAACAGCTCGCGCAATCGCGGCAATAACGATGCGAAAGAACCATCGGATCGACCTTTGTTCAACGATCGCGCACTGAATTCCAGGGTTGATTCAGCTTCAGCAACTGTGACGCGAGAGATCGCCACTGCACGGTCAACTGACACAGCAACCGCCACCGCATTCAATCCAGCTGCTGCCAGCACTGCGGCAAGCTCCAATGTCTCGG
>CAYXFO010000231.1:3205-7266 GCA_964464255.1 uncultured Pirellula sp. | reverse complement strand
TGTAGAAGCAATGCTTGATCGGGCATGGATCCCCGACGCGCGATGGGATCACGGAATCGGCAGCGGTCGGTTTCAGGTTCGGATTGGAATCATGTTTGAACGGGGAGCATGCGTAGGCATCTTTGGTCCACTGGGCCATGGTGACTGGATCGGGGTTGGGAATCACGCTGAGGGATCCTCGGAACAGTCCGCCGATGTATTCCCGCGTCGTTCGCGGAGGATCTCGCAGCGGGTTGGGACCTTTACGGTTGTCTCGCGATGTCAGCCCTTTCCCGTTGGCGACCAAGATCTGTTCGCCATCGCGAGTCATGGCCACTGCGGTGGGATACCATCCGACAGGGATGAATCCTAGGGACTTGGTTTGGCCGCGTTCGCGGATGTCGAATACTGCGACGTTATTGTTGTCGGCGTTGGCTGCGATGAGAACATTTCCGTCGGGTGAGACAGCAATGCTGTTGGGGGTGCTGCCGTTCTTGCGGCTCGCGTACAGCGATGTCGTGATGACTTCTTTGGCGGCACCCGTGGCTGCATCTAGCAGGACGACCGCGTTGTCGTCGGTACAACCGACCAACAGATGTTTTCCTTCATCGAGAAACAACATCTCGGTCGGATGGCTGCGCACAGGCCACGTGGCGATGACCGACTTCTTCTCGAGGTCGACGACCGCAACCGAGGCTGCGCCCCAGAGGCTGACCATGGCGCGGGTTCCGTCCGGCGTCACGATGACATCGACGGGGAAACTGTCTTTTGGCAATTCAATGCGAATGCTGTCGACAACGTTCTTAGGAGTCACAGGCGTACGTGGCCGATTGTTGCGATCGGGCTGCGATTCATTCGGGGTACGCGCACGCGATCGAACTTCCGGTTTGCGAGCGACCAAATCAATTACCTCCAGTTGATTCGAAAGAAGCCCGCATACGAGTAGCTTCTTGCCGTCAGGCGTTGTGGCTAAACCAGCCACGACCGACTTCTGGTCCGAATCGATCAATTGCATGGTATCGACTAGCGATAGATAACCATCCCGATGTTCATAGACGAAGACTGCTTCGTCCTCACCGCGGCTGACGTACAACCGGCTGCCATCGGGGGAGAAACATAGACCTTGAAAAGCCTGATCCACAACGACACTCGATGTCACTGTTGCATCTGCGATCGAGATGATGCGCACTTCGTGAGTTCCCCATCCGGTATGGAGAATCGCGGCATAGCGACCATCGGGGGTCAGTTTCATGCGGCTCGGAAAGTCACCCAGTTCGATTTGTTTGCCGACCGGCTTAAGGCTCCAACCATTAGGAAGAAGTGTTTCGCCTCGCCCCTGGAAGCCAGGAAGTTGAACAGCCGATGGGTCCCCTTGATCCTGTGCATAGAGCTTATTCTGTGCATAGAGCGAAAGGGTGCCGGATATCAGAGACAGCGCCAGGAGCATGCCAGCCGCGCGTTCTCGACGAAGATAAATCAATCGCATGATGATCTTGAACTCGATGTCGTGGGTAGTGAACTTTGCTAACGACGATCGTTATACCAAGAGCGTCCACGTTGGATACGACGATCCACCCGCTCTGGTCCCGAGAATCATCAATTCTTCACTCTCGGCCTAGCCCACGAACCCACCTACCACACCCACGGCTGCGACCACCACTGTTTCCATGTCCAACCGGGAGGGGGAATGAAGGGGATGGCGGTATACCAAGGCTGGTCATCGAGCGAGACCGGATCGCTTGGTCCGATCGGGGGCTCGTTGGAACCTTCAGCCGCGGTTGGCATCGGCGGGTCGGGAAGAGACCATCCGGTCGACGGCGGCGGCAAGTGAAAGGCCTCGTGGTACTGACGTTGTTGTTGTTCGATCCACACCAATGTGTCTCGCGATCCATCACCCGGCCAATACTTCCAGTCCACATGCTTTAGACGATCGCGCGCGAGCGTGAAGTCTTCCCGGGCAACGGCAGCAATCGATAGATTCTTCCATGCAGCCGTATTCCAGTTATGCGCATCGGCTGCATCCTGCCACGTTCGCTCCGCCATCTCCCATTGCCCGACACGCGCGTAAGCGTTTCCCTTGCGAACAGTCGATGACCCTGGAGCAAACCATGGCAGATCGATCAATACATCGGTCGCTCGCGTGGTAGGAGCGACCAACTCCCAGGATCGTCTTGCGGAGGCCGCAACAACCTTCGCACTCCCATCGCTCTGGAACGCAAGGTCCGGAAACTGTTTATCCACTTCTCGATGCGCCATCGTTACGGTGTGCTCCCCCAAACGCTGGCCACTATCCACTTGATAAACACACCAGCGAACCGTGAGCGTCTCGGATGGACCCGGTTTGCGGAGAAAGGAAAACAAGCTCGGCCGCCTCGGTCGCTGTTGAGGAAGATCCAGCCGATGCGATACAACTTCGCCGGCCAACAGATAATCTGCGCCCGCTCGCCGAGCCGCACCAAGCGATGCCATCTCGCTTGGTTGACCATCGTAGGCAACCAATTGAATGCCACTCGCACGCTCCAACTCACTCGGAGTGATCACTGCCAATTGCGGCAAGCTCTGCGGACGTGACAACTCCATCGCCCGTTCAAGTCGCTCTGCAACATCGGGCTCCCCTCCGATCGGAGATAACGCGACGCGAATCGTACCCGTGTTTCTAGAACTCATGCCCGCAGCAGTTGCAACAGCAGGGTGTGGGCCAGCTGGGTTTGTGCTAGCTGGGTTTGTGCCAGCAGCGTTTTGGTGGGCGATCGACGAGGGTCTCCAAACATGGATGGGAGCGGTCATCTGGCAACCGGTGACTACGCACAGCATGAGGGCTGCGCCTAGCGAGCTGGTGGTTGTATGTAGATGTTCCATGGCAATCGTTTCCCAATACCAGTGGGCATTGAACGGATGTTTGTCGTCTATCGATAACCGCTTCGCATTCCTCCCAACAATCGAAGATGGGGGACCTGGTAAGAAAGGGAAAGCTGCGAATCATTTTTCGTGCGAATTGCTCTTGGGATCAACGCAAAAGATTTGTTATCCCAAGGCGTATGGAGACGCACCCATCCTGGAATCGAAGAGCATGGATCGCCGCAGCGATTGCGGCACCGATCACGTACTGTTGCGGATGCAGAACCACGCCGGTCACCGGACGCAAGCAACTGCGATTCATCCCCAAGTCGATGGAGATGTCTCTCGGCGAACAAAGCTATGCGGAAGTGGTCAATCAGAACAAGCGATCGGAAAACCAAGCTTGGATCGACGCCGTTCAACGGACCGGATCCCGTATCGCGGAAGTCGCCAACGCCTCCGACTTTCAATGGGAATTTCGATTGCTGGCATCGGACACGAAGAATGCGTTTTGTCTTCCAGGGGGCAAGGTCGCGATTTATGAAGGCATCATTCCGTACTGCCAGAACGAGGCTGGTTTGGCAGTGGTTATGAGTCACGAAATCGCGCATGCCTTAGCCCATCACGGCGCGGAACGCATGAGTCAAAACGCGGGTGTCCAAGGAGTCGGCTCGGTCATCGGTTGGGCGATGAGCGATTATTCCCCTGCGACTCGCCAGCTAGCCCAGCGAGCTTTTGGCACCGGTGCTCAGTACGGCGTGCTACTCCCTTACAGCCGCAAACATGAAAGCGAGGCCGATGAGATCGGTCTGCACTTGATGGCCCGCGCAGGATACGATCCCGCCGAAGCTCCCTTGTTTTGGGGGCGATTCGGTGCTGCAAAACAAGGATCCGAGGCGCCGCCGGAATGGGCGTCAACCCATCCGAGCGACGATCGACGAGCGGCCGATTTAGCGGCAAAGCTTCCCGAAGCGATTCAGCTCTATCAATCCTCGCCCGCACAACATGGTCGGGGCGAACTACTCGCCTGATGATCGTATCGGAGCGATGCTCTACAAATCGCTCTTTCGCTTGACATGCGATTTTGATATTCAAGTCGGATAACCGTAAGAGGTGACCGGAAACCCAAAAAACCGCGGCTAGCGCCATGCGGCTAATGAACCGCGGCTAGCGCCATGTGGCTAATGGTTTTCGGACAGGCTCTTATTGGGATCACGGATTGATCCTGGCGAAAACAGGGATGA
>CAYXFO010000231.1:0-3105 GCA_964464255.1 uncultured Pirellula sp. | reverse complement strand
TTTCGGACAGGCTCTTATTGGGATCACGGATTGATCCTGGCGAAAACAGGGATGACTCGATCGGCGGTATGGATACGCAATCGTTTCTCAAAACGCATCGAAAGACGCTTCACCACCTGCGAATATGGGTGATGTGCTGCGGGATTGCATCGCTGTTTACCGGCTGCCAACAGTGGCCTGGAACGCAAGCCATGAAGCAGTATCAGCTCGAAAGCGATCGACTCCTGTCCGAGTTCCGATCTCAAAAGAAGCGAGCGGAAGAAGCCGAGCAGCGAAATCAGCAACTGGAGAAACGGCTTGGCGAAAGCGAACGGATGATCGCCAAATTGCAGGGCCGCCCCGGCGACCGAACGTTGGCCGATATCAGCAAAGGGGGATCGAGTTCGACACCCAAACGGATATCTGGGTCCGGACTTCCTGATGCGACCCCACCTACCCCCGGCAGATTCACCTCGGGCGGTTACAATAGCGGCGAGGATCTCAAGGGAGATCCGTCCCGATCCAATCAATGGCGTCCCATTAACGGACGCTAAACGGTTTCATGAAGTCCGATTCAATCCACGTTCTGGCAACGCTTGGCGCAGAACGTCTCGATGTTGTTAGGAAACTGCGTTACGAAGTGCTCCGAGAACCGCTGGGGATGCCCTATGAAGATACGCTCTTCTCTGGCGATGAACTCCCGACGACTCAGCATTGGCTCGCTTATGCGGACGATCAACCGATCGGATGCCTGACGCTCTTGATCCCAGATACCGCAGAAGCGGGGTCCGGCGATGATCCGATCAGGGTACAATTGCGCGGCATGGCGGTCCTCCACCAAACACAAAGCCGAGGGATTGGCAGTCGCATGCTCGATGAAGTGCATCGACTCGCGATTGAAAAGAAATGGCATCTGTGGTGCAATGCGCGACAGGCGGCTGTCCCCTTTTATGCAAAGAACGGATGGCAAGTCCAAGGACAACCGTTCGACATCCCGGAAATAGGACCTCATTTCCTCATGTGCTGGGAGCCTCGCGCGTGAAACTCACTTTCCATCCCTTCGAAGTTCACAAAAGCGTACCCCTTGCGATCAGTCGCGGAACGCAGGCAACCTCCCGTGGTTGGGAAGTCCGCGTTCTGCACGATGGGATCGAGGGTCTGGGAGAAGCATCCGAGTTTTCGATCCCAGGCCATGAGCAAACGGCGGATACCGTTCAAGCCGCATTGGAGCGAGCCGTACCTATGCTTCGATCGGCCACTCCTTGGCAACGCGTGGAAGTCGAATCGATGTTGCGTCAGCATTCAATCGAATCGTCTGCGATCAATGGAATCGACATGGCCCTCTACGATTGGATGGGCAAGTCGACTGAGCAACCGGTGTGGCGGCTTTTGGGCCTGAGTTCCGAGGTCCGCGTTGCGAACTCGGTCACCATCGGTATCTCTTCTCCCGAATCGGCCCAGCAGCGATTGGTACGCTGGCTCGAAGTCGGTGTCATCCGAGCGGTAAAAATCAAAATGGGAGGCAAGGACGGGGTGCTCGAGGATCAAGCGAGACTCGAGGCCATCAAGAAACTGGTCCCGGAATCGACCCGCATCGGAGTCGACGCTAACGGCGGTTGGTCGACCGCCGATGCCTTGACCATGTGCCGTTGGCTTGCAGAACGAGGGGTCGATCATGTTGAACAACCCACTGCACCGGGGGACCTGGCCGCGCTGCGAAGCGTGCATTATGGATCTCCGATTCCGGTCTTGGCGGACGAAGCGTGTTTAACCAGTCGCGATATTCCTGGACTGGCCGGTGCATGCAGCGGCATCAATATCAAGCTTTCGAAATGTGGAGGAATCTCTGAAGCATTGCGCATGATCGCCACCGCGCGTGCACACGGGATGAAGGTGATGCTGGGGTGCTACTCTCAAACCTCCCTCGGAAATTCCGCAGCCAATCAACTCGCTTCACTGGTCGATTACATCGATCTCGATAGCCATCTCAATCTCAAGCGGGATCCGTTCGTCGGGTGCCGATTTGAAGATGGGTATTTGCATAATCGAGATCTCCCCGGATTAGGAGTCACCCATGCCTAGGCATCCCGAATACCACGCTAACGATCGCCTCGCCATCCTGTTGCACGACGGGATCCTTGGCAAACATGGAAAGACTGGACTCGCACTCGTTCGTTTTGCGCCGGAGCGAGTTGCGGTGGTCATCGATCGTCAAAACGCAAATGGTTCGCTTGCCGATCTGACAGGCATCCCATTGCGAAATCAAATACCGATCGTCGAAAACGCGCACGAGGCATTGCACTATGCTCCGAATACCCTCGCAATCGGGATCGCACCCTTAGGTGGACGATTGCCCGCGGAGTGGATGAAGGATTTGAACACAGCATTGCTCGGCGGACTGAATATCCTCAATGGCTTGCACACGCGACTTGCCGAAGACCCGAACTTGAAACCAAGCCTGCAACCTGGACGATGGATCTGGGACATTCGTCAGGAACCGTCGGGACTGGTCTCGGGGGACGGTTCCGCGCGATTGTTGCCGTGCAAGAGGGTCTTGTTCGTCGGCACCGACATGTCGATCGGCAAGATGTCGGCGGCGATCGCATTTCACCGTGCGGCGGTCTCGCAAGGCAAACGTTCTAAATTCATGGCAACGGGCCAGACCGGTATCATGCTCGAAGGGGACGGAATCCCACTTGATGCCATTCGGGTCGATTTCGCATCGGGAGCCGTGCAACAAGAAGTCATCGCATGTGCCAAGGATCGCGAGGTCGTCTTTATCGAAGGCCAAGGCTCGCTGCTCAATCCTGCATCAACAGCAACGCTTCCTTTGATGCGAGGTTCGCAACCTACGAAGTTGGTTCTCTGCCATCGCGCCCAGATGCATCACTTGCGCGATTTCAAGTGGGTTCGCATTCCACCGCTTGGACAAGTCGTCTCCATGCTCGAACAGGTTGCCAGTGCCGGCGGAGCCCTAGCCCCCGTCCATGTCGGCTGCATCGTACTCAATACCCA
The DNA here is from genome assembly GCA_964464255.1 of uncultured Pirellula sp. Taxonomy (GTDB): domain Bacteria; phylum Planctomycetota; class Planctomycetia; order Pirellulales; family Pirellulaceae; genus JBKCUI01. The sequence goes on along the minus strand of CAYXFO010000231.1, from coordinate 111 downwards.
CGGATTGAGCGATTCCGAGGCACGCTACGAAATTGAGCGAACGCAAGCCGAAACAGGATTGCCCACCAACGACGTTGTCCGATTCGGAGCCCAGGGTTTGCTCGACTCGGT
>CAYXFO010000230.1:0-7277 GCA_964464255.1 uncultured Pirellula sp. | reverse complement strand
GCTCCTCTCACAATGGCTTACCCAGCCGGAAAGAATTTTTTTTGATATCTCGCGACTTCAGGGAGATAGATGGCTAGCTCTCTTGCTGATGTTAGTGGGTATCAAGACTCTGCATGAATTGGGGCACTACCTCGCGTGTGCCCACTGGAAAGTTGACTGCCAGGAATTGGGTTTCATGCTTCTTTGTTTTTCCCCATGTCTGTACTGCGACACGACGAATGCTTGGAAGCTGAGGTCTCGTTGGCAAAGATCCGCTATCTCAGCTGGAGGGATCTATGTGGAACTCTGGTTAGCAATCTTTGGCGGGCTCCTTTTCCTGAACTCAGATCATGAATTTTGGCAGACGATCGGAGCGGGGGCCTGGATTACATGTACGGTTGGAACTCTGTTGCTCAACGGTAACCCCTGCTTCCGGTACGATGGTTATTACATTCTTTCCGATTTATGGGGAGTACCTAATTTAGGACCTCAGAGCCAGACCGCTTTGTGGCAAACCATGGTACACGCCCTCGGCGGCAGAGAGCCGCAACGTCACGTTTTCGATAAACCCGTTTGGCAGCTGGCCCTGTTCGCGTTGGTATCGGGTATATATCGATTTGCGATGCTGATTTTGATCGTACTGGTTGTTTGGACGTTGTTAGTGCCTAACGGCTTTGGCATTCTCGCTTTGCTGATCATCGGGTCCTTGGGACTCGGACTGGCGATAGTAAACATCCGTTTTGCGCAAGGGCTGATCCTTGAGTCCTTCAGTCCTCGACCGATTCATCTATCTCGAGTCGCGGTCTTACTTGCAGTGATTGCTGCTGTGGTGTGGTTTATCTTCTATATTCCGATTCCTGGTTATGTGCATTCGCGAGCTTACCTGGAACAAGAAAATCGACAGCCCATCTTCATGCATGATACCGCCGATTTAGTGTCCGTTGCCGCTCGAGTGGGCCCAATGGAGTCTGGTCAGATTGTCCTCGACACCGAATCGTTCGAGCGGCGAAAAGAGTGGTTGGAGTTAAAGCATCAACGCGAAGAAGTTGCTACCCGTATACGATTGCTGGAAAAAGCCAAAGTCAATGCCGATGAGGCGGAATTCGAATTGCCAACATTGCGGGAACTGCAGGAGGAGCTAGACGCAAGATTCACCATCAAGCAACGGGAAGTCGATGCTCTCCGCATCGTAGCATCGGAACCAAAGATTCTTACACCCATATCGATCCCTCTGATGATGCCTTTTGAACTGGGCGAGCCAACCTGGGTGCGCCGGCCAATTTTCGATAATCCTCCAACAGGGGCTTCTATCCAGCGAGGAACAGTGGTCGGTTGGCTATCCTCCGATGAGCGATACGTTTTTCAGGTAGCTGTTCCCGAGTCAGAGGCTCGCTCGCTGACGATCGGCAGTCGCGCAGAAGCAATCTTGGATTCGCAACCCAATCGCCGTTGGCCATGTACAGTGAAAAAAATCTCGCCAGAACCTCTGCGCGAACTACCTCAACCATTGATGGGGGATCCTAGCATCGTCGGAATACGTGACGAACGCGGGAAAATGCAGTTTGATTCGCCCCACTATCAAGTAGTTCTCGAACCGAATCTGCCACTGACTGGCTACCTAGCAATTAATGCCGTCGCCACGATCCACTTCGAACTCCCGAGGAAGACCATTGCGGAGAAAGTTCAGAATGCTTTCCGCCGAAGCATGCAAGTGCCATAGCAAACGCATACGGGCCATCGGCAGTTTAAAATTCCTTCGGACAATTGCGAACCGCAAGACCTCGAGATTATCTTGGCCGAGGCTTCGTCTCTCCTGTATACCAGAAGATCGGGGATTTCTCGGAAACGGAATCCTCGGCAATGTTTGAAACATCCTCTTCAGAGAAGATGTACATGTCCACTTCCTTCGTTGCATTTGCGAGGGGCAATTCAAAAGTATGAACCTCACTCCAGCGATTTTCTTTGCCTGCACGAATTCGATACTCGCGGCGTACCGTAGTAGCGTCAGGACAAAGTATCCACTGATAGGCATTCTCCCCTACTTGCAACTCTCGTTCGATTTGAATCGATCCATCTTTCCGCACGATCGAGCAATTTCGGAATTTTTTCGAGGATAAATCGCCTGTCACCTTGGTTCGGATATCTTCGCGATTTCCAAAAAGCTCCTGGGCACTGGAAAAAGACCACCATAAGTCCAAAGTTCCTGCCGTCGACTCCCACGAGTCGTCTTTCAACTTCTCGATACGAAATTTCAACGTAGGGTAATGCTTCTTTTCAAAATCCAAGTCGGTAAACAAGATGGCATCGGCAACTGAAGTCGCATTTCCATTCGGATATTTGCGAAGGAGTTTTCCGACAGCGAACTTTGGCCAAGGCATATAGCTAGGTGGATCCCACTCTTGCTCTCTCCGTAGTTCCACGAGCAAATCGAACTTACCATTCCTCCGTTCGGCTTTTTGAAACTCCCAAGTCATCTTGTATTTCGATGCGTCATTGACTTTACCCATGTCCAACTTGGAAGTCAGACGCGCACTCAACGGATTGTTTTCCCGAAGCGCTTGCGGCGACTTGAAATTCAGTTCGTTTCCTCGGATATCGGATTCGATCCGAATAACTTGTCCAGGGTAGGCTTCAATGACTTCGGGTCGTTTCTTCGGGGACTCGACACTCGAATTTCCGTGAACTTTTAGGGATATCGGAGCAGGTCGGATCGAAGTAGGAGACTCTTCCAGAAATGACACGGCGGTTTCCTGCTCGCTGGATGAATCCACATAGGAGACCTTGATCTGGGGCAAAGCGAAATCCTTGAGCATCCCTTGTTTCAATCCATCGAAGGTTGTGTTTGAGTCTACCGGTGACTTCGGGAGCGAACCTCTTGCTCGGAGCTCTTCTTCAAAACTTCGCGATTCCTGTTTTCCTTTCCCATCGCCGATCCTGCCGCAGTCATATAGATAGATGCGAGGGTTCTTCTTGTCTAACTGACGGATCACATCCGGCAATTGGCGACTCGGACCCTCATAAGATAGCTTCGTTTTCCGAAGCTTCTCCGGAATTTGCTGTAGGGCACTGAGATAGTACGGCTTTTCAACTTGCGCCACTTTCGCCCCCTCGCTCCCTTTCGTTGCATTCATGATCGAATCGTAGGAGATCGCTGGTACCAGATTATTTGCCCCATCCCCGAAGATCACCAACTCCCTTACGTCCATGGACGTTTCTGGTGGCAGATGGGAATACGCAAAGTCGATGGCATCATAAAATGGCGCATGGATCGCTGGAGCTACAAATGGGGCGCTTAGGTAGTTGGCCCATCGAGTGCGAGTTTGCTCATCTGCGTTGATCGGATAGAACTCGGTATGCGCGACGCTGCAAAATCTAGAACCGTTTTCCGAAAGCAGAAATCCAAGGTTCTTGTTTGCGATCTTGCTGGGGGCAAATTGATATCGCTTCAGTTCCTCTTCCATCGACAAAATTCCAAAAACCACAAGTGAAACTTCGATTTCCAGGCCCGTGCGGACTTGTTCTTGCAACGTGTTGATCAGATCGGTCACCAGTTCCTTAGATTGCTTCATGCGTTCGCTATCCATCGAGTCCGAGCAATCCAAGAGAATGACAACCGATCGCTTCGCCTTTTTCATCGATGCGATAATCTCCGATTGCGGCTGCGGTTGAAAATTGCTCGCATAGAGCATCTGTTTTGATATCGCTTGGGATTTGATACGGTGTCCGCGAAAGGCAACCATCACATCGATGTCCGCAGAATTCATATCTTGATCGGCCGGATATCTGATAAGTTCGCTTGCTTTTTGACTCAATGATACGAGAGATGCATTACCGGAGAGAGTATTCATGGCGATCTTCACCGTGGGCCTGATACTGTCCCAGCTTTCTAGGAGGTTGCGCTCAATGCTAGGTGTCCAGTTTACTTGTAGCTTGGCGTCCTCGCCGATTTCGGTCTTGAGCCAACGGCCCATCTCTTTCAATTGAGCCTTAGCGGAGAGAAAGCGGTTATCGAGGTCTTCTTGCATCTGTTTTTGAAAGTCCCAGGTGGGCAAGATTCTCTTGCGCACTTCCTCGAAACCGGATGAGTACTTTCGTGCGAAGTCCAAAAACGGGAAATCATCCTCAAATTGTGCGAGATCCATTTCTGGAGAACCCCACCTAGCGACCAGTAATCGCTCTTGTTGCATGTAGCGATACTTGAGTTCGTTTAACGCTCCATAGGAATCGAGGACCCCACCCCCGCACGTTGAGGTGAGCATGTCACGTTGCGAAACGGAATGCATTCCGATAGATCCAAGAACCCGTCGGACGCGTTGCACATTTTCGTAAAGCTCTCGATATTTGGTGGGTTGTGTGAGTTCGATCTTCCAAAACCTCGAGCTTCGAAGGTCCTCTTGGAGGACGGTCTTCCAATACGCTTGAAGCTCTTGGGAAGCCCCGGTTGCGGCCAATTGCTCGAGGAAGGCCTCCGTTACAATGCTGCTTAATCGGTTTGCTTCGGTCGTGGATTGGTCACTAGCCCGGGCATCCTGCGAAGGTATACATTCCTCCTCGAAACGCTGGGCAAGTTTAGTGTAGGCTTGCTTCCTCATATCGTTCGGTAGAAATGGATAGCGAACGGCGATCCGCAATTTGCGAATCGCCTCTGCATCTGCTTTCTCGTCTTCCAGCCAAGACTTTATGTTTCCTAGAACGACCCACTCCTTGAAAGCTTTGAGTCGCGAACGTGGGGCTTCCTCAACTTCAAGCTTTAGCAGTTTTCGCTGATCTGCGGTGGGCTCACTGAGAAGGTTCTCAATGCGTTCCACTTCCAGAGCGATACTGGCTAAATGCTTCGCTTGTTCCACCAGGTCCTGGGGTGTCTTATTTTGAAGTGTTGGTGGATGGGAAGCTTGCATCCGCAACAGAAACGCCATGGCGTGGGGAAGTAGGGAAGTTGCATCGTCCCGAAAATCCATGCATTCCCGAAGCTTTATTTGATACTTTTTGACTTTGTCCATCGAAGTCTTTGCTTTGACTAAAAGATCTCCGCATCTTTCGAAATGGTTCGCCGTGAACTCGTCCACTGCCCGCAGAAATTCGTCATCAAGGGCCATTACATGATCATGCATCCACCAGGCAAGTTCCCGCCGAGGATAGCATGCCAATCGCTGCAGTTCCGCCCATCGCTCCATGAGCAATTCGAGTTTCTCTTCCGCACGGTTGTTCTTGCTCTCATCGTTCCGAGAATCCGGGTCGATTTCCGCTCTCAGGATCTCGAAGATATGGTTTTCTAAATCCTTGTTTCCAACGCGTGGGTCGTCCTCTGTTTTTTGGTCTTCGAAGCGGCTGACCTGGTACTCGCGTCTCACGGGCTTCAACTGTTCCAGCAAATTCTCGGTTGCCATGAGCATTTGCTCACAGTTTGCCGATTGGAGTTCAACCATCTCCTCTAAGAAAAGAAGATGCGACTCCAGGCTTGCGACCGCGGGAGATTTATCGGGATCCATTCGATCCTTTGTGACTTCCTCATATTGCTTCCAGAGGCTGTTCAATTCCTTGTAGCGAGTGCTGAACCTCCTGGTATCGGGCACATCTTTCTTTTGCTCATCCCTAGCATGCTCATAGAAAAAACCAACAAATTTTTCGGACTGGATTCTCTTCCAAGTCTCTTCATCGACGATCCGCACTGGTTCCTGGTGAGAGTTGCGGTTTCGCGATACCCAGCGGAAAACTTTCCGTCGCAGTACCTCATCGAAGTCCGCGACCGAGCGGAAATCATTCCCCTCAAGTTGATCCGAAAGCGCCTCGAGAAAATAGAAGCCAAATACCGACATACTGTGGCTCGGCATCACCCAACTTTCCTGTCCCTGGCCACAGGGAAGAAACAGTACGAGCTTTTGCTTTTCCTCCTTGGTCAGGCTATCGAAAGCCGCGTGAAAGATGTCGGCGGGAAATCCGATATCCCCAAGGTTGTGAATTGATGTAGGTGTACGTACGTCGAACCCGACGATTGCGAAGCAGTCTTCAGGGATTAGCTGCGCAAAATATTTGAGAGACTCTTTTAACGACAACTGCTTCTTAGAGGTGTTGCTCGACTCGCATGGAGAGGGGAATTCCATTCCGCTTGAATCGCAAACCAAGGTGAGTTCCTGGTCTCGACGAACTATGTGGCAGTTCACGTAGAATGCAACAAGATTGTTCGAAGCCCCGCCACCCCGCAGGAGAGTTTGGGAGGAGTTGGAAGCTTTGAAAAAGCTCCTTGCATCCAAATCATCGGACAATTTTTGTAGCCAGTTCTGAGGATCCTCGCGCATGTTAGAGAGGATGCTGCTCTTTGGTCTCAGCACCATGGCGACCGAATTCAGCGTCCCCTTCGAGTCAGGATCACCTAATGCTCCTAGCTCAGAAGGCTGGTTTTCGCTGGCGAGCAACATCAGTAGAGGAATCGCACTTCGCTCCACTTCACCATTGCCGACGGAGGCTAGGTATATCAGCAATGCAGAAACAAAAACGGCTCCCGGCGCCAGAACCCAAAGGGATAGCCCTACCAGGATTTTTTTGTGGTCCAGCGAGCCAGACGTTGCACCTTGTGCCCAGGTCTTCTTACGCTCCTTGATCTTCTTGCGCGTCACCACCGGTTTGCTCGGCAACGCTTCGTGCTTACCCTGTGGTTGATCAGTTTTTTCGCGCTGGGGTGAAACCGGCGGGAATTCGCGCTTGGGTTTCTCTTTTTTGCGCGAAAACTCCTCGCCTCTCCTGTCAGGCATGGTGAACTCCTGAGGTGTGTAGTGCAAGAGATGATCTGCCCAGACGCTCTCGTCGATCAGGCGATTTTCTTTGTTTCGCCCTATGATAACAAGCGATTTAGGGCTGAGTAAGACAATTGCACCCGCATTTATGCAGGTGCTTGCCATGGAGAACAAGTGGTCTCAAAACAAACACAGGGACTTCAGCGTGCTCACGAAGGATGGCTACTGGTTCAACAAGCCAACCCGCACGGAATCCCCTTTTGAAGATCCAAGAATGATCGCGTCGTCAAATTTGACGCTGATCCGCTTGCCTTGGACTGCGGAGATCGAACCGACCTGAATATTGCCTGCTCGATCCACCAACATCAGCTGCTGGTTTTCTGAAAGGTCGTAAGCCTGCGGCATGTCAAATTCTATCGCGCTACGAGTGCCACTGACTTTAACAACTTTGGCTTGAACGAGTTGTTCAGCGTTCGCAATCCCAGAAATAAAGTCCCCGGCTTTACTCTTCCTCTGTGCGAATCGGACCGGCTCCGTTCCATCTCCAAACGGTTCGCCCAAGGACGT
>CAYXFO010000229.1:5508-7279 GCA_964464255.1 uncultured Pirellula sp. | reverse complement strand
GGCGAATATATCGCCTACAGGACGAAGAATGACCCACCTGTAGAGATGACCCTGCACGCGATTGTTCCGCAAAAACACCGCATGAAAAGTCGGCAATTGATCGAACTCAACGCCGCTCAAGTCCGCCAAGCTCTCGAGGAGCACTTGCGGCAATTCGACAGCAGGCATCTGGCGGATCCGTACATGACCGATCTGCGAACCCAGTTACTCGATATTCTCACGCAAATGCTGGGAGCCAGTTCCGTCGAGGATGTTCTGGTCACCGAAATTCGCCCCCTAGGTACCAACCGCGACGGGTTGGAATTCATCAGCAACGCACCGCGGCCAGAGCCCAGACGCCTGGTTGCTACGCTTCGAGGTGAAGCTGGGGCCGAGCAAACAGAGGGTTCCGAGGAATCGCACGGCGATCCGGACGGATCCGGGGAGCATCAGGAATCTGCTCACAGCGAACAGACGGATCATGCCACACCCGAAAAAGAGCATTCGCAGCATAAACAAGAAAATTCAAGCTCCAGCAAGAAGTCCTCGAAATCGGGCTCCCACGGCCAGCCAGCCGCAAAGCATTGAAAACAGCTCTTCAGTGACCAGCAGAACGACCCATACCGGTTTTGAGGAATGCTCGCATTGCAACAGCTATCGCGAAATTGCTCTACGCCAATGTCGCTGCAGTTCGATAATCGATCCAGGTCGGTCTGCGCCGTGGGATTTCCTCTCCTAGGATTCAGTGAAGAGCCCCTCGGCTAGCGACTTGAAAATGCATGGACGCTCCCTTGGCGGATAACTCAACCGAGTTCCGCGTACGTTTCCTCGAAAGGCGTTCCGTCCATGCGCACCAAACCTCTGATCCTTCTTGTTATTTCCATCGGTTGCGGTCTCATCGCATCATTCGCTGTTAGCCAAGTGATGAGTGAGGGTGGAAACAATAATGCGGCCACTACCGGTGTTCTCGTCCTCGCGAAGGACGTGTCACCGATGACCAAGATGACCTTGGAAATGTTTCGAGTTGAGCAATGGCCCGTAGATCGTGTACCAGCGGGCGCTCTGACTGATCCCAAAGAGGTGGAAGGGAAGTACGCGAAGCAGCGGCTTTACGTTGGCGAACCACTCATTGAAGCCAAAGTATCTGCTAAAGGTAAAGACCTGATCGTGCCGGTCGGTTATCGAATCTTCGACGTCAAGGTCGATGACACCAACGGCGGAAGTGGCTACATCAGCCCAGGTGACCGCGTAGATATCACCGGATTCTTCGAGTCCGGAAATCGTTTTCCGGTTTCCAAGAGCATCCGCATCATGCGCAATATCGAAGTCGCGATGGTGGACGGCGTTTCCTTCCAGGAGCCAGAAGCGACACCCAAGAAAGCGTCTACTATCCAACTGCTCGTCCTAGAGAAACAATACGAGGTACTCGATACCGCAAGCAACCTCGGCAAGTTGAAATTGTCACTTCGCGCACCGGAGGCCAACGAATTAGCTGCCGCCCAAGCCAATCCTGATATCGGCGACTCGTTTATGGATTGGCTCAAAAAGTCCGAGCGCAAGAACGACGTGGTCAAGACAACAAGCAATTCCTTGTCGATGCTTAAAGGAATATTCGCTGCCGTCACCCCGAAGCCTCAGCCAGATGAACGGAAGGAAATGCTGATCATTACCCCAGGTTCGGTATCCATTTATCGATGGGTAAATGGTAACAAACTGCCTATTCTCATGTCGCCGGAAACCTATTCGAGCCCCAATGCGGCGGACGCCCAAAGCAGTTCGTCGAGCGATTTTC